>JBDLTM010000071.1:0-9420 GCA_039805805.1 Pseudomonadota bacterium
GAAAAGGCCCTGGCCGCCACCATCACCCAGGGTCTGGACCTGTGGCGCGACCTGCGCGACAGCAGCTTTGAGCTGGGCTTCCTGTCCCTCTACGGCTCGCCCTGGATGAACTGGTACGGCCAGCCGATGGCGCAGGCGCGCACGCGCAAGAAGCCCGAGGAGCTGCGCTGGCTTCCCACGGTTCAGGCCACCTTGTCAGCCATCGGCGAGGGCGGCTACGAAGCGGGCGTGATCCGCATGCTGATCCTGCTGGCCGACACCCGTGGCTCGGTGCGGCGCGACCGCCTCGAGCGCTCTGCCAAGGTGCTCAGCAGCGAGCCGCCTTTCTCCTTGCTCAGCCAGCAGCGCCGCTCCGAGCTCATCCATGAGCAGTCCGTCATCGTCGAGTTCGAGCCTGAGCAGGCCTTGCGCAGCCTGCCGCGCCTGCTGCCGCTGCCCGATCAGCGCCGCCAGGCGATCGAAGTCGTGCACTACATCGTCGGCGACCGCAGCGATATGGAACCCCATTCGTTGCTCCTGCTCGAGTCCATGGAGCAACTGCTCGGGCAGGAGGAGGGTGAAGCAGCCCGGCCAGCCATCAAGCGCGCCCGCAAGACAACACGCAGCAAACCCGAGGAGTCCGCATGAAAACCAAGGTCGTGACCGCGCAACAGGCGGTCGAGCTGATCCACGACGGCGACATGCTGGCCTGCTCGGGCTTTGGCGTCGTCGGCGTGCCCGACGAGCTGCTGCTGGCGCTGCGCGAGCGCTTCGAGGCCACCCAGTCCCCACGCGACCTGGGTCTGCTGTTCGGCGGCGGCCCCGGTGACGGCAAGGACCAGGGCCTGAACCGCATCGCGCTCGACGGCCTCATTCGTCGTGCCATCGGCGGCCACTGGGGCCTGGTACCGCAGCTTGGCTCGATGGCGATGGATGGCCGCATCGAGGCCTGGAACCTGCCGCTGGGCGTGATCTCGCACCTGTACCGCGACATCGCCGCCGGACTGCCGGGCAAGCTCTCGCGCGTCGGCCTGGGCACCTTCGTCGACCCGCGCCTGCAGGGCGGCAAGATCAACGCCCGCAGCACCGACGACCTGGTCAGCGTCACCGAGCTGGCCGGCGAGGAACTGCTGTTCTACCGCGTCCCCAGGCCGCAGGTCGCCTTCATCCGTGCCTCGGCATCGGACCCCGATGGCAACCTGTCGCTCGAGCGCGAGGCGCTGACCCAGGACACGCTGGCGATCGCGATGGCGGTCAAGAATTCCGGCGGTATCGTGATCGCGCAGGTCGAGTACCTGTGCGAGCGTGGCAGCCTGCTGCCGCGCCAGGTCAAGGTACCCGGCATCCTGGTCGACTGCGTGGTGCTGGCCCGTCCCGAGAATCACCAGCAGACCTACGGCACCGCCTATCACCCGTCGCTGTCGGGACAGATGCGCGTGCCGCTCAATGCGCTGCCGCCCATGCCCTTCGACGAGCGCAAGATCATCGCGCGCCGCGCCGCCTGCGAGCTGCTGCCCAATGCGGTCGTCAACCTTGGCATCGGCATGCCCGAGGGTGTGGCCGACATTGCCAACGAGGAGCGCCTGCTGCCCTACCTGACGCTGACCGCCGAGCCTGGCGTGATCGGCGGCGTGCCCGGCAGCGGCCTGAACTTCGGCAGCTCGACGAATGCAAGCGCCCAGCTCGACATGAACCAGCAGTTCGATTTCTACGACGGCGGTGGCCTGGACCTGGCCGTGCTGGGGCTGGCCGAGTGCGACGCGCGCGGCAACATCAACGTCAGCCGCTTCGGCCCCAAGCTGGCCGGCGCGGGCGGCTTCATCAACATCACGCAGAACAGCCGCACCGTGGTCTTCGTCGGCACCTTCAGCGCCGGCGGCCTGAAGATCGCGCTCGACGATGGCCGTCTCACCATCCTGCAGGAAGGCAAGCACCGCAAGTTCGTCGAGGCGATCGAGCAGGTCACCTTCAGCGGCGAATACGCGGCCAGGGCCGGCAAGAAGGTGCTCTACGTGACCGAGCGCTGCGTCTTCATGCTCACCCCCGAGGGACTGGAGCTGGTCGAGGTCGCGCCCGGCATCGACGTCGAGCGCGACATCCTGGCGCAGATGGCATTCCGTCCGATCGTGCGCCAGCCGTTGCTCATGGACTCGCGCATCTTCCGCCCAGGGCCGATGGGTCTGAAGAACAGTCTGCTGGCGATCTCGCTGTCCGAACGCATCAGCTGGCAGCCCGAGCGCCAGCGCATGTTCCTCAACTTCCAGGGTCTGCGGCTGGCTAGCCCGCAAGACGCGCTGGCGGTGCAGGTCGCGGTCGAGCGTCAATGCCAGGCGATCGGCCAGCGCGTCGACGTCGTCGTCAACTACGACGGATTCGAGATCCTGGAGCCCGCTCTCGACACCTACGCCCGCGTCGTCGAGCACATGTCGGCGCATTACTACGGGAAGGTCACGCGCTACAGCACCAGCGCCTTCCTGCGCGACAAGCTGGGCGCCGCTATTCGGCAACGCGGCTTGGCCCCACATATCTACGAGACCCGTGCCGAGGCCGAGGCCGCGCTTTGATTCATCCACCAGCAAAGGAAACCCACCATGTTCAAGGACCCGAATTCGCACGATCCCCTGCCCAAGGTCTGGGACGAGAACAGCCGCATCGGCGACATGCTCAAGGGCAAGCGCGGCCTGGTCGTCGGCGTGGCCAACGGCGACAGCATCGCCTTCGGCTGCGCGGCCAAGCTGCGCGCCTTCGGCGCCGAGATCGCGCTGACCTACCTCAACGACAAGGCCAGGACCTATGTCGAGCCCCTGGCCAAGCAGATCGACGCCGAGCTGCTGCTTCCGCTCGACGTCACCCAGCCCGGCCAGATGCAGGCGGTGTTCGAGCGCATTGGCCAGGAATGGGGCAGCCTGGACTTCGTGATCCACTCGATCGCCTTTGCGCCGCGGGCCGACCTGCACGGCCGCATCATCGACTGCTCGCAGGCCGGCTTCCTGCAGGCGATGCAGGTCTCCTGCCACAGCTTCATCGAGATGGCGCATCATGCCGAGCCCCTGCTCAACCCGGGCGGCGCGCTTGTCACCATGAGCTATCACGGCGCCGACAAGGTGGTGGACCACTACAACATCATGGGACCGGTCAAGGCGGCGCTCGAGTCCAGCGTGCGCTACCTCGCCAACGAGCTCGGCGAGAATGACGTGCGCGTCTACGCTGTCTCGCCGGGGCCGCTGATGACGCGTGCGGCTTCGGGCATCGCGCACTTCGACGAGCTGATCGAGATGGCCAAGGCCCGCTCGCCGGGACGCCGCCTGGTCGACATCGCCGAGGTCGGCCGCGTGGTCGCCTTCCTGGTCGGAGGCGCGGCATCGGGCATGACCGGCGACGTGATCTACGTCGATGCGGGTCTGCATCACATGGCCTGAGTGCGATCGTCACGCGGCACAGTTACCATCGAAGCTTTACCGGCGGCACCTGGCGTGCCCGCCGCCTGCCCGAGACCGTGCCGTCAGCCATGTCGATAGAAAAAATCAAGGAAATGCTCGAGAAGCAGAAGCTGGTCGACGCCTTCGTGCGCCGCCAGCGCAGCTCGCGCCACGAGCTCGAGGAGGGCCTGGTGCACAAGCAGCACGATGCCGAACTGCTCGCCAGCATCAAGTCGATGAGCTCCCACGAGCTCGGCGAGACGCTCGACGGTCTCGAACTCGGGCAGGCGCGCGTGCTGTGGGAGCGCATTCCGCCCGGCCGCATCAACGACGTGCTGTGGGAGCTTTCCGACGAGCGACGCGAGGAGCTCGCCCCGGGCCGCGAGCCTGAGCTCGAGGGTAGCCGGCTCAACGTGTTCGAACTGGCCGAGGGCCGGCTGCGCCAGCTGCCGGTCGCGGCCAAGCGCGACCTGTTCGGCGTGCGCCCGATCTGGGTCGACTTGGTCAATGCGAGCAAGGCCGAGCGCTCCTGGATCGCCGCGCATTTCCAGGTCGAGCTGCCCGACCCGCTCGACGTGACCGACCTCGAGGTCAGCGCGCGCTTCCACATCGGCGAGGACGACGCCTTCCACCTGCACTCGAACTTCCTGCTCGACCGCGCCGGCGACTCGCGCAGCGTTCCGGTCGCCTTCGTGCTGCGCCGTGGCATCCTGTTCACGCTGCGCGACGAGGACCTGCCGGTGTTCCGGCTCCAGATGCGCCTGGCCAGGACCCAGCCGGGCTACGTGACGGATGCGGTCGACGTGCTGCTCGACCTCTACGGTTCCGACGTCGAATGCTCGGCCGACTCGCTCGAGAACAGCTACGCCAGGCTGGCCAAGGCCGGTAAGCTGGTGCTCAACGAATCGGTCAGCGACGAGCAGGCCGCCGCCATCCTGGCCGACATCGCCGAGGAGGAGGATCAGAACGGCCGCATCCGCAGCAACATGCTCGATACCCGGCGAGCGCTCAACTTCCTGATGCGTGGCCGCCTGCTCAAGCCTGCCCAGCAGGAGGACGCCAAGCAGATCCTGCGCAACGTCGACGCGCTCGACAGCCACACCTCCTTCCTGTTCGACAAGATCAACTTCCTGATGGACGCCACCATCGGCTTCATCAACATCAACCAGAACAAGCGCGTGAACCAGCTGACCGTCTTCAGCGTGGTCTTCATGCCGATCAACATCCTGGCCGGCATGGGCGGCATGTCGGAGTTCTCGATGATGACCGAGGGCGTGCCCTGGCCAGTCTCCTACGGACTGTTCGCCCTGTTCTCGGCGCTGATCGGCTACGCGACCTATGTCGGCGTCAAGAACCAGGAACGCCGGCGCCTGCGCAAGCTCAGAAACCCGAAGGCTTAAAGACTTCGTGTTGTAATAACGCAACGCAAGGCGAGGTTTAACGGTTCTGTCATGCGTGCATGGGGTAATCACTCTATCCCCTGATCAAGGGGATGTGATAGGGCGGCGGATGCGGCCCCAACTCCACACCAACTGGAAATCGTATGAACAAGCACCTGATCGCCCTGGCCGTGCTGGCCGCTTCCGGCGCCGCCATGGCCCAATCTTCCGTCCAGATCTACGGCATCATCGACACCTACGTCGGTTCGACCCAGGACACCACCGGCAAGAGCGGCAACACCGCCAAAACCGACGCCTCGAGCCAGACGGTCGTCAACTCGGGCGGCCTGAAGTCCAGCCGCTGGGGCATGCGCGGCACCGAGGACCTCGGTGGCGGGCTCAAGGCCGGCTTCAAGCTCGAGCAGCGCTACAAGACCGATACCGGCGAGCAGGATGGCGTTGCTTTCAAGGGTGAATCCAGCGTCAACCTGTCGGGTAGCTTCGGTACCGTGGCACTGGGCCGCATGGGCACTCCCTATGATGACCTGCGCGGCAAGACCAACCCGATCGCCGACACCAACCTGAGCCCGGTTGGTGACACCTTCAAGGAAACCCAGGGTGACTACACCGACAAGACCGACAACACCGTCGCCTACGTCAGCCCGAGCTTCAACGGATTCAGCGCCGCCGTGGGCGTGTCCCTCGGAGAGAACAAGACCAGCGCCGTCGACGGTACCCAGCACACCTCGCTCAAGCTGCAGTACGCCAACGGTCCGCTGCTGGTCGGTTACGGCTACCAGAAGGAAGAAGTCCAGAACACGTCCGGCACCCCTGCCGTGGTCGACGGCATCAATGACGTGAGCTACAACCTGCTGGCGGCTTCCTATGACTTCGGCGTTGCCAAGCTGGTCGGTGGCTACCAGACTGCAGAGCGCAGCAAGAAGGGCGTCAATGTAGGCGACGACCAGGGCTACTACTTCGGCGTCCAGGCTCCGGTTGCCAGCAACGTCAACGTCTACTTCGGCTACGCCAACTCCAGGTTTGACGCTGTTGCAGTCAATGGCGATGTCAAGGCGACCGGCTACACCCTGGCCGCCAACTATGTGCTGAGCAAGCGCACCGACGCCTATGTCGGCTACAAGCACATCAAGAAGGAAAACGACAGCACCGGCGCCGACCTCGGCAAGAACAGGGCCTTCGCTGTCGGCGTCCGCCACAGCTTCTGATCCCGGGCTGGCGGGCTGGTCCCGCCAGTTCTGCTCATGTGAAAAGCGCCTCACCGAGGCGCTTTTTTGCACGGGATGATTGCAGCATCAGGGTTTACCCCGGGTGACGAAGCCCCCCTTTTCCGATATAAACAATATATACGGTTATAAAAGTTCCAGGGGGCGCATCATGTTCCAATCCATCATCAGCAATCCTGTTGTCCAGTCGCTTTCGGGCTGGCTGTCTCGTTTGTGCTGCCAGGAGGTTGCCACCGCCTCGCACGAAGTGGGGCGTCATGCTCACATGGGATCCGTTGCGTCTTCCTATGTCGATTTTGGCCGCTGGCCGGACTCGGCGCGCCGACTTTGAGATCATGACTCCAGACTCTGCGGACTTTGGCTAGGGTCCGCAGGTTCAGACCGGCTGACGCTGAGTCAGATCGGGCTGGCTTTGGCGATCCTTAAGACCCTCTTCAGGCTGTTTGTCGGGCAGCTCGACCCCCACTGCGGCATGATCGCTTGGGCGTTTACCGCTTTCTTGTTCATCTGGTTTCATGGCGATAAAGGCGCGACACATCTTCGCAGTGGCCCAGTGATGTGAAAGCAGGAGATGATCGAGATCCATTTCCTGGCCTGCATCGTTGCAGTGAGTGGCCTTGGCCTGGCCCGCAAACGGATTGATAAGTCGCCATGGGGCCTGCAGCATCTGATCGAACTCGGCGCTGCCAGGCGAGGCATTGAAATCGCCACCGATCACAAATGGCCCAGCGCCGGCCAAGGGCTGCAGAGCCTCCAGGCAGTATTCCAGTTGACGCGCACGGAGCGCGCCGGCTTCGGGCAGATGGGTTAGGTGCAGATTGGCCAGCCACAGGTCCTGGCCCCGGTGCGAGACCGATGCCAGCAGGGCAATCCGCTCGCCATCGGCCTCATCGCACGGTAAGTCAAGCGCCTGCCAGCTCTTGATGGCTTGCCGGCTCAGCACAGCCAGGCCGGAGGTGGATAGGCAGGACTGGCCTTCGAACATTCGATGCTTGCGGCGGGCAGGGACTGCGGCGACATGCATCGAAAGCGCGCTGGCCAGGAAGGCAGCGGTATCTGCCTGTCCGTCGTCGGTGGCGAAGACCTCCTGCAAGAGCAGCAGGTCGGGTGCGAGGGTGGCGAGGCCTTCGGCCATCAGGCCAAGACGATGTCGGTAGTCACCGTCGCATTTCCAGGTATTGAGACTGACGATGCGCATGGGATATGAGGTTCAGGCCCTGACCGCCAAGTCAGCGCCCAGTTGTTCCAGTGCCTGCTGAAGATCGCTGACGGCGTCGAGCAGATGGCCGTTGTTGTCGACTCGGATCGCGCCAGCCGGCAGCGCCAAGGGCACCTGGCGCGCCAGCCGAGCGCTTACTGCCTCGACCGATTCACGGCCCCGCGCAGCCAGGCGGCGCGCCAGCACGTCGCGGGCAGCACCGATATGCACCACAGTGGCCTGCGGCCAATGCGAGAGCAGCTGCGGCAGCCAGGCACGCGAGCCGTTGACGAAGACCCATCCACCCCTGTCCAAGGGATCCAGTTCCTCGTGGCGCACACCGTAGGACAGCCCGTTGGCCTGCCATTGCATGGCGAAGGCATTCTGCTTGGACAACTGCTCGAAGGCGAGGGCGTCCACAGCCTCGTGCTGCTCGCCGCCGGCCTGAAGGGGCCGGGTGATGGTGCGGCGGGACCAGCGAGCCGATTCAGCTTGCGGCCAGGCCTGGCGCAGGCCTTGCAGCACACTGTCCTTGCCAGCCCCGGAGGGGCCGATGACATAGACCAGTCGTTGTCTCATGGCTGGAAATCGATCTGCTCCAGCCACTGGAAGTCAGCGCCGGGCGTGGGTTCGACAAATATCGACAGGCCGTCGATGCGGGGTGTGGGCAATGCGAGAAAGCGGCAGCGTGCCGCATCGGCCAAGCTGTCGACATCCTCGGTGGAAACGGCGTCCAAAGGCCCGGTGAGCGACAGATGGAAGCGGAAATGCTCCATCACGTAGGGGTAGCCCCAGGCTTGCAGCAGGGCGTCCTGCGCGCGCGTGAGGGGCGCACGGCGGCGCCGGGCAAGTTCCGCGTCGGACAGGGGCCGTGCCTGGGTCTGCAGCTGCTGCACGCAATCGCTCGCCAGTCGCTCAAGCTCGGCCTGCTGATGTTCCGGTCGCAGGGCTAGGAAGTTCCCCATGCGGCATACCTCCAAGGGTGCCAGATCGAAGGCTGAACGACCTTCGCACAGCCGGTGTACTGCTGCGCGCAGGCTGTCCAGGGTGTGGCCCTGGGCCAGGCTGAAAGGCGCTTTCAAGGTGGCATGCCAGCCGTAGCGGCGCGGTTCTGCCGTCAGTTGGGTCAGCAATTCCGGGGCGATTTTCCGGATAGGCGGCTGGTTCAGGGGGAGGCCGTTCCGGGCGCAGCGTCCCAGCCACTCGCTGCCAGCCTGCCACCAGGCCGACTGCGGCGCGGGGGCGTAGTAGATGGCGACCCGGTGGGGCTGGATAGTTTCAATGCTCATGCTCATGGTCCACGGTCAGGGTGACACGGTCGCCGGCAAACCAGGTGCGGGCGAATTCGATCGGGCGGCCTTCGGCATCGAGGTTGACGCTGGTGACCTGCAGCGTCGGCCGGGTGGCTGCCTGGCGCAGATGCTCGGCTACCTCAGGCGTCGGCAGCCGGGCCGAGATGCGGCTTTGCTGGCGCGTGTAGTCGGCCACACCCAGGCGTGCGAAGGCCTGGGTGATGGAGCCGGTCTCCTGCAGGTGGGCGTCCAGACTGGCAAAGCGGGGCAAGGGGAAGTAGCGGTCGCTCACATGCAGCGGCTGGCCGCCACCGTCACCCAGGACCACCAGGTGCAGCACCTGGCTTGCGGTCGGCACTTGCAGGGCCTGGGCCACGCCGGCATCGGCCGCCTCGCATGAGGAAGCGAGCACCTTCATGCCGCCCTTGATCCCGGCCTGGTCCAGGCTCTGGCGGTTGCGGGTGCGCTTGCCCAGCACCAGGTCGACCGCGAACTCCTCCACATAGGTGCCGCTGCCCTGGGTCGAGCGCACCAGCCCGAGCTGGCCCAGCGTCGCAATCGAGCGGCGGATCGTGTGGCGGTTGACGCCGAACTGTTGAGCCAAGGCGTGTTCGGAGGGCAGCCGTTCGCCAGGGGCATAGATGCCGCGGCCGATGGCATCGGCGATCTCGTGGGCGATGCGAGCCCAGAAGCTGTGTGTCGGGTCAGGCAGCACCAGGGCGGAGACATCGGGAGCGGAGTTTCTTGTCATTAAAGCTACACGGGGAGTGCCTAAGCTGGAGGCTGTTTGAAAGTTGTCTACACAAGTTACAGGATAGACCGTACATGTTTCATGCATTTGACAACACGGCCCCCAACCGCAGCATGACCCGATCCGAATGGATGGCCCTGCTGGCCAGGGCGCCACTA
>JBDLTM010000072.1:0-9412 GCA_039805805.1 Pseudomonadota bacterium
CGGGGCGGCGGCAGCGCCCATGCCGAGCAGCTTGCCGAAGTCCTTGATGCCGCTGGCGGCCAGCGTCTTGATCGGACCGGCGCTGATGCCGTTGACGCGGATGCTGCGGCCGTCGGGCAGCACGCCGAGCGCCTCGGCCAGGTAGCGCACGCTGGCTTCGAGGCTGGCCTTGGCCAGGCCCATGGTGTTGTAGTGCGGGATGGTGCGCACGGCGCCCAGGTAGGTCAGCGTCAGCAGCGAGGCCTTGTCGTTCAGGTAGGGCTTGGCGGCCTTGGCCATGCCGGGGAAACTGTAGGCGCTGATGTCGTGCGCGATCTTGAAGGCCTCGCGGCTCAAGCCCTCGAGGAAGTCGCCGGCGATCGCCTCGCGCGGCGCGAATCCGATGCTGTGCACGAAGCCGTCGAAGGTCGGCCAGTGTGCCGACAGGTCCTTGAACATCTGCTCGATCTGCTCGTCGCTGCCGACGTCGCAGTCGAACACCAGCTTGGAGCCGAATTCGGCGGCAAATTCTGCGGTGCGTTCCTTGAAGCGCTCACCGACGTAGCTGAAGGCCAGCTCGGCGCCTTGCGCATGGCAGGACTTGGCGATGCCGTAGGCGATGGAACGGTTGGACAGCAGGCCGGTGATCAGCAATTTCTTGCCAGCGAGAAAACCCATGAGTCAATCTCCAGAAAAACTTGGGCAGAATTGTCGCATGCGTTTACCCCTTCCGAGACTGGGGCTGTCGACTTTGCTTTGGCTGGCTGTCACCCCGGTGCTGGCGGCACATGGCTGGGCGCAGTTCGGCGAGCTCAAGAACCCGGCCGGCTTTGCCCATTTCGCCTATGCCGATCCCCACGCGCCCAGGGGAGGCGAGATCGCGCTGGTGCCGCCCACGCGCGCGAGCCAGTACGACAAGTTCAACCCCTTCACGCTCAAGGGCACGGCGCCGCCGGGGCTGGCCAGCCTCTTGCTCGAGACGCTGCTGACGCCAGCGCTGGACGAGCCCAATGTCGGCTACGGCCTGCTGGCCGACGATGTCAGCGTGGCGCCCGATGGCCTGTCCGCGACCTTCAGGCTCAACCCGAAGGCACGCTTCCATGACGGCTCGCCGGTGCTGGCGGCCGATGTCAGGCATTCCTTCCAGACCTTGACCGGACCCCATGCCGCGCCGCAGTACCGCAGCTACTTTGCCGACATCCGCGCGGTCGTGGTGCTGGGCGAGCGGCTGCTGCGCTTCGACTTCGCGCGCCGCAGCGCCGAGCTGCCGCTGATCGCGGGCAGCCTGCCGGTGTTCAGCCGGCGCTGGGGCGGCCCCAGGCTGGACGAGGTGGTGCACGAGCCCCCGATCGGTTCCGGCCCCTATCGGGTCGAGACGCGCGGCTTCGGCCGCGACGTCAGCTACCGGCGCGACCCGGACTGGTGGGCCGCCGACCTCAACGTGCGACGCGGCCACTACAACTTCGACCGCATCACCTATCGCCTCTACCTGGACAGCACGGCGCAGCTCGAGGCCTTCAAGGCGGGCGAGTTCGACTACATCCAGGCCTTCGTCGCGCGCGAGTGGGCGCGTGCCTACCGCGGCGGCCCGTTCGAGCGCGGCGTCCTGGTCAAGGAGGAATTGCCGCACCGCAACCCGGGCGACTTCCAGGGCTTCCTGTTCAATACCAGGCTGGAGAAGTTCAGCGACCCGCGCGTGCGCGAGGCAATCGGGCTGGCGCTGGACTTCGAGTGGATGAACCGCCAGCTCTTCTTCAACGCCTACACCCGGGTGCGCGGCTATTTCGTCGCGAGCGACTTCGAGGCGCGCGGCCTGCCCGGGGTGGACGAGCTCGCGCTGCTGTCGCCCTGGCGCGCCAGGCTGCCCCGGGCCCTGTTCGAGCAGCCGGTGCCGCAGCCGCCCGTGACCAGCCTGGACCCCGATTCCGGCCATATGCTGCGCGACCACCTGCGGCGCGCGCGCGACCTGCTGGAGCAGGCGGGGTGGATCTATCGCGATGGCGCCTTGCGCAATGCCGCGGGCGAGCCGTTCACGATCGAGTTCGTCGACAACAGCGCGGCGATGGGGCGCGTCTTCACGCCCTTCGCCAGGAACCTGGAGAAGCTCGGCATCGTGGCGCGGCAGAAAGTGGTCGACTTCGCGCTGCTGCAGAAACGGCTCGATGCCTTCGATTTCGAGCTGGTCAGCAGCCGCACCGTTGGCAGCGAGGCGCCCGGTGCCGAACTGCTCGAGCGCTTCGGCTCGCGCTCGGCCTCTATTCCCGGCTCGTCCAACCTGATGGGCGTGCGCGATCCGGTGGTCGACGCGCTGGCGTCGCAGGCGGCCGCGGCGCGCACGCGGCCCGAGCTGGTCGCGGCATTGCGCGCGCTCGACCGCGTGCTGCGTCACGGTCATTACTCGGTGCCGCACTGGTATGGCAGCGTGCACCGCATCGCCTGGCGCGCTGGCCGCTTCGAGCGGCCTGCCATGCTGCCGACCCACTACCAGCCCGAGGCCTGGGTCCTGTCGAACTGGTGGGCCAGCGCGGCCAACCGGGCCGAGCGCTGAGCCACCAGGAGACGAAACATGTGGACCTACATCTTCAGGCGCCTGCTGCTGATGCTGCCCACGCTGCTGGGCGTGATGCTGCTGACCTTCGTCGTGATCCAGTTCGTGCCGGGCGGGCCGGTCGAGCAGATGGTCGCGCAACTCCAGGGGCGCGACAGCGGCGGCGAGGTCGCGGCCCAGGCCGGCGCGGGCTACCGGGGCCGCCAGGGCGTCGACCCCGAGCGGATCGAGGAGATCCGGCGCCTGTACGGCTTCGACAAGCCTGCTCACGAGCGCTTCGTGCAGATGCTGGGGCAGTTCGCGCGCTTCGACCTCGGCACCAGCTTCTATCACCACAAGGAGGTCTGGACGCTGGTCAGGGAGAAGCTGCCGGTCTCGGTCAGCTTGGGGCTGTGGACCTTCCTGCTGACCTATGCGGTCTCGGTGCCGCTGGGCATCGCCAAGGCGGTGCGCGCCGGCAGCCGCTTCGACACCGTGACTTCGGTCATCGTGCTGGCGGGCTACGCGATCCCGGGCTTCGTGCTGGGGGTCGCCTTGCTGGTCGTCTTCGGTGGCCAGCTGCAGTGGTTCCCGCTGCGCGGACTGACATCGGCCAACTGGGAGTCGCTGGGCTGGGGCGCCAAGGTGGTCGACTACCTGTGGCACATCGCGCTGCCGGTGACGGCCAGCGTGCTGGGTAGCTTCGCGGTCACCACGCTGCTGACGCGCAACGCGATGCTGGAGGAGATCGGCAAGCAGTATGTGCTGACCGCGCGCGCCAAGGGCCTTTCCGAGCGCCGCGTGCTGACTCGCCATGTGCTGCGCAATGCTCTGATCCCGATCGTGACCGGTTTCCCGGCTGCCTTCATCGGCGCCTTCTTCACCGGCTCGCTGCTGATCGAGACGCTGTTCTCGCTCGACGGCCTGGGCCTGCTGAGCTACGAGAGCGTGCTGCGGCGCGACTACCCCGTAGTGCTCGGCACGCTCTACCTGTTCACGCTGATCGGGCTGCTGACCCGGCTCATCAGCGACCTCTGCTATCTTTGGGTGGATCCGCGTGTCAAGTTCGACTGAAACCTCCGCCGTCGCGATCGAGGCCCCCGCCAGCCCATCGCGGCTGGCCTGGCGTCGCTTTCGCGCCCACCGCCTGGGCTGGTGGAGCTTGTGCCTGTTCGGCCTGCTGTTTGCACTGAGCCTGGGCGCCGAGCTGGTCTCCAACGACCGGCCGCTGCTGGCGCGCTACGAGGGGCGCTGGTATGTACCGGTGCTGCAGGAGCTGCCCGAGACCACCTTCGGCGGCGACTTCGAGACGCCGACCGACTACCTCGATCCCTTCATCCAGCGCCAGTTCGAGCGCGAGGGCAACTGGGCGCTCTATCCGCCCAGCCGCCACCACCACCGCACGATCAACTACTTCGCGCGCGAGCCGCATCCGGCTCCGCCCTCGGCCGACAACTGGCTCGGTACCGACGACCGCGGCCGCGATGTGTTCGCGCGCCTGCTCTACGGCTTCCGGCTCTCGGTGCTGTTCGCGCTGGCGCTGACGGCCTGCGGCGTGCTGCTGGGCGTGGCGGCCGGCGCGCTGCAGGGCTATTTCGGCGGCCGCACCGATCTGGTCGGCCAGCGCCTGATCGAGATCTGGGGCTCGCTGCCCGAGCTCTATCTGCTGATCATCTTCTCGGCCGTGTTCGAGCCCGGCGTCTGGCTGCTGCTCATCCTGCTGAGCCTGTTCGGCTGGATGGGCCTGAGCGACTATGTGCGCGCCGAGTTCCTGCGCAACCGCCAGCTCGACTATGTGCGCGCCGCTCGAGCGCTGGGCCTGGGACACTGGCAGATCGTCTGGCGCCACCTGCTGCCCAACAGCCTGACGCCGGTGATCACCTTCCTGCCGTTCCGCATGAGCGCGGCCATCCTGGCGCTGACCTCGCTCGACTTCCTGGGCCTGGGCGTGCCGCCCGGCACGCCCTCGCTGGGCGAGCTGCTGGCGCAGGGCAAGGCCAACCTCGATGCCTGGTGGATCTCGCTTTCGACCTTCGGCGTGCTGGTGCTGACGCTGCTGCTGCTGACCTTCATGGGCGACGCCCTGCGCGATGCGCTCGATCCGCGGAGGGCGCCGCGATGAAGCGATCCCTGCAGGCTGGACCGGACGCAGCGCCTTTGCTGCAGGTGCGCGGGCTGCGCATCGAGTTCGGCGGGCGCGTCGTCGTCCACGGACTGGACTTCGAGCTGGCGGCGGGCGAGAAGCTGGCGCTGGTGGGCGAGTCCGGCTCGGGTAAGACCGTGTCCGCCCTGAGCCTGTTGCGCCTGCTCCCCTCGGCCCAGGTATCGGGCTCGGTCCGGCTCGATGGACGCGAGCTGCTGCAGCTGCCCGAGGCCGAGCTGCGCCAGCTGCGCGGCGGCCAGGTCGCCTATGTGTTCCAGGAGCCGATGAGCGCGCTCAACCCCTTGCTGACGCTGGGCGCCCAGATCGCCGAGGTGCTGCAGCTGCACCAGGGGCTGAAGGGAGAACAGGCGCGGGCCAGGGTGCTGGATCTGATGGCATCGGTCGGCCTGCCTGATCCCGCCGCCGCCGCGCGCGCCTATCCGCACCAGCTCAGCGGCGGCCAGCGCCAGCGCGCGCTGATCGCGATGGCGCTGGCCAGCGAGCCGCGCCTGCTGGTGGCCGACGAGCCGACCACCGCGCTCGATGCCAGCCTGCGGCTGCAGATGCTGGCGCTGCTCGACGAGATGCGCGTGCGGCTGGGGCTGGCCGTGCTGATCATCACGCATGACCTGCCGCTGGTGCGCCGCTTTGCCGACCGCGTGCTGGTGATGCAGCAGGGCCGCATGGTGGAGCAGGGCAGCGTCGAACAGGTCTTTGCTGTCCCTCAGCAGGCCTACACGCGCGAGCTGCTCGACAGCATCCCTCAGCGGCAGCAGCTGCCGCAGCCCGTGGCCGGCCCGCAGGCGCTGGCGCCCTGCCTCAGCACGGAGGATTTGCGGGTGAGCTACCCGGTGCCGCGGCCGGGCTGGCGCGGCTGGTTCGGCTCCGGCCGGCGCGTCGCGCTCGAGCCGCTGACGCTGGCGCTCAGGCCCGGGTGCACGCTCGGCGTGGTGGGAGAGTCCGGGTCGGGCAAGTCGACGCTGGCGCTGGCCGCCCTCGGCCTGCTGCCCTGCGAGGGCAAGCTCGGCCTGTTCGGCCAGGACTGGCGCGAGCTCCAGGCGGCTGCCCAGCGGCGCCTGCGCCGCCGGGTCCAGGTGGTGTTCCAGGACCCGTTCTCATCCCTGTCGCCGCGGCTGAACCTCGAGCAGATCGTCTCGGAAGGCCTGCAGGTGCACGAGCCCGGCCTGGCTGCGGTGCAGCGCCGCGTCCGCGTGCTCTCGGCCCTGCATGACGTCGGCCTGCTGGCCGGACTGGAGCCGGCCGAGCAGCAGCGCTGGCTGCAGCGCTTTCCGCATGAATTCTCGGGTGGCCAGCGCCAGCGCATCGCGATCGCGCGCGCCCTGGTCGTCGGCCCCGAGCTGCTGGTGCTCGACGAGCCGACCAGCGCGCTCGACGTAACGGTGCAGCGCCAGGTGCTGGAGCTGCTGCAGCGCCTGCAGCGCGAGCGCGGCCTGGCCTACCTGCTGATCACGCACGACATCGGCGTCGTCTGGGCCATGGCGCACGAGGTCGCCGTGCTGCGTGCCGGCCGCCTGGTCGAGTTCGGCCCTGCCGAGCAGGTGCTGGGCCATCCCCAGCAGGACTACACCCGCGAGCTGCTGCAGGCCTCGGGCTTGTGATCCAATCGGGACTGTCACCTCTATCCCAGTGTTTTCATGAATTCCATGCATGACAAGCAAGCTGCCGGCATCAGCCTGGCTTCCCCGCTGATCTGGCTCGCCCGCGGCTGGCGGGATCTGCGCCGCGCGCCCCTGCCGGGCCTGGTTCATGGCCTGTGCGTGCTGCTGTTCGGCGCCTTGCTGCTGAGCTTGGCAGGCTCGCAGTTCTGGTGGCTGGCAGGCGCGTTCTCGGGCTTCATGCTGGTCGCGCCCGTCGTGGCCACCGGGCTTTACAGCGTGAGCCGCGGTCTCGAGCGCAGCGAGCCGGTGGGTCTGCGCGAAGTGCTGGCGCTGTGGCGCAGCCGCGACGCGCGCCTGGTCGGCTTCGGACTGCTGCTCGGGCTGGTCGGCACCGTCTGGGTGCTGACTTCCGCCAGCCTGCTCGCCTGGCTGGCGCCGGCACCGATCAACAGCCTGCAGGATTTCCTGCGCCACCTGGTGCTGGCCGATTCCCCCTTCCTGTTCGAGCTCTGGATGTTGTGCGGCGGCCTGCTCGCGGCGCCCGTGTTCGCCTCCAGCGTGCTGACCATGCCCATGCTGCTCGACCGTGACTGCTCGCTAGACAGCGCCGTGCGCGCGAGCTGGCGCGCGGTGGCCGACTATCCGCTGGTCTCGGCCTTCTGGGCTCTGCTGATCGTGCTGCTGGTGCTGCTGGGCCTGCTGACCTGGCTGCTCGGATTGCTGGTCGTGACGCCCTGGCTCGGCCATGCCAGCTGGCATGCGTATCGCGACCTCAGCGCTTCCGTCATCGAAGGAGACCGCTGAGATGGAGAACTCCCTGTTCGGCCTGAGCGAGGACCAGATCGCCCAGTTCGGCCTGACCTTCGGCGTCGGTGCCTTCATCCTGTTCATGCTCTTCATCGTCTACAACCTGGCGCGCGAGTCCAAGGCCGGCAAGTTCGGCACCTTCGTGCTGTTTGTCGTGCTGGCCTTCGGCATGCTGGGATTTATCGCTAAAAATGTGATTCAATGGTTCATCGGGATGTGAGTGTGGTTCCAGGCTGAGGCGGCCGAATCCTCGCGAGCAATCCCCCATCAAGGACCATGATCAGGCGGATTGCGGATGAGTCATCACCAGGAGCTTGTTACCCGCACATCGGTTGCGCCAGCCTCGCGCGAGGCCCTGGGCGCTGCGCTGGACGAGCAGGCGAGGTTGCGGCCGGTGCCGATTGGCGAGGCCTTGCTCGCGCTGGGCAAGCTGAGCCGCGAGCAGCTTTCCAGCGCCTTGAGCCGCCAGGCCCAGACCCAGGGCATGTCGCTCGGCCAGGTGCTGGTCGAGATGGGCCTGGTCGCCACCGCCGACCTGCAGCTCGCCTTGCTGACCAAGATGGGCTACCCCTTCGTCGACCTGCGTGTCTTTCCGCACGACGCGCAGGCCCTGCGCAGGGTCCCGGCATCCCTGGCTCTCAGGCTCAAAGTGCTGCCTCTGATGGAATGGCGGTCGACGCTGATCGTGGCGATGAGCGATCCGCTCCAGTTCAAGGTCCTCGACGAGCTCGAGTTCACCAGCCAGTGCAAGGTCAGGCCGGTGGTGACGACGACGGCAGACCTCGGGGCCCAGATCGTCAAGGCTTACCGCGGCGTCGGCTTGAGCGAGCAGCCCAGGCCCACGCCAGCCCCTGCTCGCGAGGCGCGCGAGGGCTCCGAGCTCAATGCCCAGCTGCTGGCGGCCGAGCTCGCGGGCGGCGATGCTCGCGAGCCCGAGGAGGATAAGCCGATCGAGCAGTCTGACAACACGCTGGTCAGGCTGATCAACTCGATGATCACCGAGGCCTATCACCAGCGTGCCTCGGACATCCACATCGAGCCCTATCCCGGCCGCGAGAAGGTGTCGATCCGCTTCCGCATCGATGGCGAGCTCAGGCCCTATCTCGAACTGCCACCGAGCTACCGCAATGCCCTGATCGCCCGGCTCAAGATCATGTGCGACCTCGACATCTCCGAGCGGCGCAAGCCGCAGGATGGCAAGATCGACTTTTCCCGCTACGGCGGAATGCCGCTGGAGCTGCGGGTGGCGACCATCCCGACAGCCCATGGCCTGGAGGACGTGGTGATGCGCCTGCTGACTTCGGCCAAGGTCTCCAGGCTGGACTCGATCGACCTGTCGCCCGCCAACCTGCGCTCGATGGAAAGCATCCTCGAGCGTCCCTACGGCCTGTTCCTGTGTGTCGGGCCCACCGGTTCGGGCAAGACGACCACGCTGCATTCGGCGCTGCAGCGTGTCAACCGTCCCAACCGCAAGATCTGGACCGCCGAGGATCCGGTCGAGATCACCCAGCATGGGCTGCGCCAGATCCAGGTCAACGCGCGCATCGGCTGGACCTTTGCCGCCGCCCTGCGCTCCTTGCTGCGGGCCGACCCGGACGTGATCATGGTGGGCGAGATCCGCGATGCCCAGACTGCCGAAATCGCGATCGAGGCTTCGCTGACCGGGCATATGGTGCTGTCCACCCTGCACACCAACTCGGCGGCCGAGACGATCGTGCGCCTCAACGATCTGGGCGTCGACAGCTTCTCGTTCGCCGACTCGCTCCAGGGCGTGCTCGCGCAAAGGCTCGTGCGCAGGCTGTGCCCGGCCTGCACCTCGAGCCGTCCGCTGAGCCAGCAGCGCCTGGACGCCATCATCGATGACTACCAGTCTGCGCTGCCGGCCGGCCATGTCATGCTCGACCGCTCGGACTTGCAGGCCGACTGGCTGCTCAAGTTCGGCAGGGATGGCGTGCTGCTGGAACAGAACGCCGCGGGTTGCGAGCAGTGCGGCAACACGGGCTTCCGCGGGCGGCTTGCCTTGCACGAGTTGCTGATGGCGACGCCTGCCATCCGGCAGCTGGTCCAGCAGCGCGGGCGTCCCGCCGAGATTCGCGACATGGGCCTGCACGAGGGCATGCGCACCTTGCGCCAGGACGGCATCGAGAAGGCACTGGCAGGCCTGACTTCGCTCGCTGAAGTCAGGGCCTCTACCGTCGAATGAAGGCGACGACCGCCATGCAGCAAGCTGGGGCAGGACAGGGGAGGGCGTCATGCTGAAACGGATCGCGGCCTCGGCCATGCTGATGGCCGCCACCCAGTCCTGGTCGCTGACGCTGGGGCCGGTGGAGGGCCGGG
>JBDLTM010000073.1:0-9244 GCA_039805805.1 Pseudomonadota bacterium
GATGCGCTTGAGCTTCTCGCCCTTTTCGCCGATCACCATGCCCTTGTGGCCGTCGCGCTCGACCACGATGGTCGCGGCGATGCGGCGCAGCTTGCCCTCTTCCTCGAACTTGTCGATGATGACGGTCGAGGTATAGGGCAGCTCGTCGCCGGTCAGGCGGAACAGCTTCTCGCGCACCATCTCGGCGGCCATGAAGCGCTCGCTGCGGTCAGTCAGCTCGTCGGCATCAAACATCCAGTCCTGCTCGGGCAGGTACTTCTCGCAGATGCCGTAGAAGCGCTGCACGTCCTTGGCGTTCTTGGCCGACATCGGCACGAACTCGGCGAACGGGTGGCGCTGCTGCATCTGCGCCAGCCAGGGCGCGATCTCGCCGCGGCGGTGCACCATGTCGAGCTTGTTGGCCAGCAGGATCACCGGGATGTTCCTGGGCAGCAGCTCGAGCACCTTGGCGTCGGCCGGGTGGAAGTTGCCGGCCTCGACGACGAACACGATCACGTCGACGTCGGTCACCGCGCCGAGCACGGTCTTGTTGAGCGAGCGGTTCAGCGCGTTGCCGTGCCGGGTCTGGAAGCCCGGCGTGTCGACGAAGACGAACTGCGTCGCGCCGACCGTGCGCAGGCCGGTGATGCGGTGGCGCGTGGTCTGCGCCTTGCGCGAGGTGATGCTGACCTTCTGGCCGACGAGCGCGTTGAGCAGGGTCGACTTGCCGACGTTGGGCTTGCCGACGATGGCGACATAGCCGCAGCGCTTCGGGCCGATCGGCTCGGCCGGTTCGGCTTCGGCAGGCTCGGCATTGCCGGGCTTGCCGGGTTTGCGCAAGGCACCGGCCAGCATGGCCTCGAGCTCGGGGTTCAGTTCGGACTGGGCGGCGGGGGGATTCTTGGGGGTACGGCTCATTTCTGGCCCTGGTTGAGTTGTTGCAGCAGGACCGCGGCGGCGGCCTGCTCGGCGGCGCGGCGCGACTGGCCGCTGCCGCTGGCGCTCAGGCCGGATTCGATCTCGCAGACGACCTCGAAGGTCTGGCGGTGCGCCTCGCCTCTCGTGCTGACCACGCGGTAGCTGGGCAGCTTCATGCGGCGGCCTTGCAGCCATTCCTGCAGCGCGGTCTTGGCGTCCTTGCTGCTGGCGCTCATCGCCGGATTGATGTCGACGCCCTGGTAGAGCCGGCGCACCAGCGCCTCGGCCTCGGCGAAGCCGGCCTCGAGGTAGACCGCGCCGATCAGCGCCTCGACCACGTCGGCCAGGATGGAGGGCTTGTGCTGGCCGCCGGTGCGCAGTTCGCCCTCGCCCAGGCGCAGCACGCCCGACAAGCCCAGCGTGGCGGCGATGCGCGCGAGCGTGTCTTCCTTGACCAGGTTGGCGCGGATGCGCGAGAGCTCGCCCTCGTGCTGGCGGCTCAGGCGCTCGTAGAGCAGGCCCGAGACGGCCAGGCTCAGCACCGAGTCGCCCAGGAACTCGAGCCGCTCGTAATGGTCGGCGCTATGGCTGCGGTGCGTCAGCGCCCGCTCCAGCAGCGGGACTTGGGTGAAACGGTATCCCAGGCGCTGCTGCAGCGCCAGCAAATCGGCATTCAAAAGTTCTGGTTTCCTTGATGTCGGCGCTCACCTCGAGCTGCCGGAATAGCGCATGACCAGCCAGGCGGGGCCGGCCAGATGGATTTCACGTTCATAGGCGAACTCGACCACCACCCGGTCGTTCTCCTTGCTGATCTCGAGATCCTTGCCCTGGATGGAGCGGATGTCGTCGATGGAGGCGGCCCTGTCGAACAGGCTGCGCACCTCGCCCACCGAGTTGCCCTCGGCGGCACGCCTGGCCGCCTTGGCGACCGCCTGGTACTCGATCAGGGTCGGCACGACCTGCGCCACCACCAAGCCCAGTACCGCCACCACGGCCCCGACCAGAATCAGGCCGACCAGGCCCACGCCACGCTGCTGCTTCATTCCGCTCTCCCTGACATCGATCAGGCAGCATCTTAAATCCTGGCAGCGGAATTGCCCATCACTCGAAGGAGCCGATGCGTCCGAGGTCGCCGAAGTTCATCCAGACGAAGAAGGCCTTGCCGACGATGTTGGCCTCGGGCACGAAGCCCCAGAAGCGCGAGTCGAGCGAGTTGTCGCGGTTGTCGCCCATCATGAAGTAATGGCCAGGCGGGACCTTGCAGACCACGCCCTCGACGCTGTAGCGGCAATGATCCCTGTAGGGGAAGTCGCTCGCTGCGGGGATGAAGGCCGGGCGATCCTGGTCGTTGAGCGTGCCATAGGTCCTGCCGCCGAGCTGCTCCTGGAACTGCCTGGCGTAGCGCATGCTGTCGGCATCGAAGAACTCGGGCGCGGACACCTTGGCCACCGGCTGGCCGTTGACGCTGAGCTGCTTGTTCAGGTAGGCCACCTCGTCGCCCGGCAGGCCCACGACGCGCTTGATGTAGTCCAGGCTGGGCTGGGGCGGATAGCGGAACACCATCACGTCGCCGCGCTGCGGCTCGTGGTTGGGGATCACCTTGGTGTTGAGCACCGGCAGCCGAACGCCGTAGTGGAACTTGTTGACCAGGATCAGGTCGCCCACGCGCAGCGTCGGGATCATGGAGCCCGACGGGATCTTGAACGGCTCGAACAGGAAGCTGCGCAGGATGAAGACGACCACGATCACCGGAAACAGTCCCGCGGTCCAGTCCAGCCACCAGGGCTGGGCCAGCAGCTTCTGCTGCGCCGCCGCGATGTCGACGCTGTCGGCCTTGACGCCGATCTTCTCCAGCTCGGCGCTGCGGCGGGCCTGCTCGGCGGCCAGGTTCTCGGCAGCGGCACGGCGGCGCGGCAGGAAGACGCGCTTCTCGGCCACCCAGTAGACGCCGGTGACCACCGTCGCCAGGAACAGCAGCAGCGCGAAATTGCCCTCGACCAGGCCCAGGTACCAGGCCAGGCCGTAGCCTCCGAAGGCCGCCAGCACGAGGCCGGTCAGCGTCGCCATCTTTTCGTCGCCCATCATTCCTCCACCTGCAGGATGGCGAGGAAGGCCTCCTGCGGCACCTCGACCGAGCCGATCTGCTTCATGCGCTTCTTGCCCGCCTTCTGCTTCTCGAGCAGCTTGCGCTTGCGGCTGATGTCGCCGCCGTAGCACTTGGCCAGCACGTTCTTGCGCAGCGCCTTGACGGTCTCGCGCGCGATGATGTTGGCGCCGATCGCGGCCTGGATCGCGACGTCGAACTGCTGGCGGCTGATGATCTCGCGCATCTTGGCGACCACCGCGCGGGCGCGGTAGGCCGACTGGCTGCGGTGCACGATGATGGAGAGCGCGTCGACCTTGTCGCCGTTGAGCAGGATGTCGACCTTGACCACGTCGGAGGCGCGGTACTCCTTGAACTCGTAGTCCATCGAGGCGTAGCCGCGGCTGACCGACTTGAGCTTGTCGAAGAAGTCGAGCACGATCTCGCCCAGCGGCAGCTCGTAGGTCAGCATGACCTGCTTGCCGTGGTAAGCCATGTTGAGCTGCACCCCGCGCTTCTGGTTGGCCAGCGTCATGACGGCGCCGACATATTCCTGCGGCATGTAGAGATGCACCGTCACGATCGGCTCGCGGATCTCCTGGATCCGGCCCTGCTCGGGCATCTTGGACGGGTTCTCGACCATCAGCACTTCGCCGTCGCCCTTGACGACCTGGTACACCACGCTCGGCGCGGTCGTGATCAGGTCCTGGTCGAACTCGCGCTCGAGACGCTCCTGCACGATCTCCATGTGCAGCAGGCCGAGGAAGCCGCAGCGGAAGCCGAAGCCCAGCGCCTGCGAGACCTCGGGCTCGTACTGCAGCGCCGCGTCGTTGAGCTGCAGCTTCTCGAGCGCGTCGCGCAGCGCGTCGTACTCGCTGGCCTCGGTCGGATACAGGCCGGCGAACACCTGGGGCTGGACTTCCTTGAAGCCCGGCAGCGCCTCGGTCGCGAACGCCAGGTTGGCGCCGCTGCTGGTCTTGACCGCGGTGATGGTGTCGCCGACCTTGGCCGCCTTGAGTTCCTTGATGCCGGCGATCACATAGCCCACCTCGCCCGCCTTGAGCGCGGGGCGCGGCTCGTTGTGCGGCGTGAAGACGCCGAGCTTCTCGGCGTTGTACATCGCCTCGGTCGCCATCAGCTTGATCTTGTCGCCCTTGTTCAGGGTGCCGTCGACCACGCGCACCAGCATCACGACGCCGACATAGGGGTCGAACCAGCTGTCGATGATCATCGCGCGCAGCGGACCGTCAGGGTTGCCCTTGGGCGCCGGCACCTTGGCCACGACCAGCTCGAGGATCTCGTCGATGCCCATGCCGGTCTTGGCCGAGCAGGGAATCGCGTCGGTCGCGTCGATGCCGATCACGTCCTCGATCTCGGCCTTGGCGTTGTCGGGGTCGGCCTGCGGCAGGTCCATCTTGTTGAGCACCGGCAGCACCTCGACGCCGAGGTCGAGCGCGGTGTAGCAGTTGGCGACCGTCTGCGCCTCGACGCCCTGGCTGGCGTCGACCACCAGCAGCGCGCCCTCGCAGGCGGACAGCGAACGGCTGACCTCGTAGGAGAAGTCGACGTGGCCGGGGGTGTCGATCAGGTTCAGGTTGTAGACCTGGCCGTCGCGGGCCTTGTACTGCAGCGCGGCGGTCTGCGCCTTGATGGTGATGCCGCGCTCCTTCTCGAGGTCCATCGAGTCGAGCACCTGCTCGCTCATTTCGCGGTCGCTCAGGCCCCCGCAGCGAGAGATCAGGCGGTCGGCCAGAGTGGACTTGCCATGGTCGATGTGGGCAATGATGGAGAAGTTTCGAATATGGTTCATCGCGGGCGATAGGACGGGTCCGGCGGGGCGGTCTGCCCAATAAAAAAACAGGCGCGTCTAGCGGCGACGCGCCCTTGGCCGGGACTCCGGCCATGTTGCTCAAGCCTAGATTGTAGGCAAATCCGGTTTCAGCGCGAATTCGGCCTGATCAGCACATACTGGACCCAGTCGCCACGGCGCACCAGCAGGCTGACCGGCCGGCCCTTCTCGACGCTGGCCGACGCGGCCTCGAAGTCCTTGAGGCTGGCGATCTCTCGGTTGGCCAGCGCCAGGATCACGTCCCCCTCGGACAGCCCGGCTCGTGCCGCGGCGCCACTGACCTCGACCACCAGCAGACCGCCGCGCAGCCTGAGCTCGGCGCGCTCCTCGGCGTCGAGCTCGCGCAGGGCCAGGCCCAGCGACTGCGCAAGACCGGAGGACCTGGCGGCCGGTTTTTCCGCAGCCGAGGACTTGGCAACCTTCTCTTCCTCCAGAGCCGCGACGGTCAGTCGCAGCTCCCTGGATGCGCCTCGACGCCAGACCGTCACCGTCACCTTGGTGCCGGGCCTGGTGTTGCCGACCAGGCGCGGCAGGTCGGCCGACTTCTCGACCGGCTTGCCGTCGAACCTGAGGATGATGTCGCCGGCCTCGATGCCGGCCCTGGCGGCCGGCGAGCCCTCCTCGACGCCGCGCACCAGCGCGCCCTCGGCCTTCCTAAGGCCAAGCGATTCGGCGACATCCGGGTCGACGCCGGCGATCGAGACGCCGATCCGGCCGCGCGTGACCTTGCCGCTGGCGCGCAACTGCTCCGAGACGCGCACCGCCTCGTCGATCGGGATCGCGAACGAGATGCCCTGGAAACCGCCCGAGCGCGAGTAGATCTGGCTGTTGATGCCGACCACCTCGCCGCGCAGGTTGATCAGAGGGCCGCCGGAGTTGCCGGGGTTGATCGCGACGTCGGTCTGGATGAAGGGCAGGTAGTCGCCGGTCTCGCGCTGCTTGGCGCTGACGATGCCGGCCGTGACCGTGCTCTCGAGGCCGAAGGGCGAGCCGATCGCCATCACCCATTCGCCCACGCGCAGCCGGCCGACGTCGCCGATCCTGACCGGCTGCAGGCCGCGTGCGTCGATCTTGACCACCGCGACGTCGCTGCGCTTGTCGGCGCCGACGACCTTGGCCTTGAACTCGCGCTTGTCCGTCAGCGTCACGACGACCTCGTCGGCGCCGTCGACCACATGCGCGTTGGTCATGATGAAGCCGTCGGCGCTGACCACAAAGCCCGAGCCGATGCCGCGCGGGCGCTCATCGGGGCCGCGGTTCGGACGCGAGCCACGCGGAGCGGCGCCCGGCGGAACCGGCAGGCCGAAGCGGCGGAAGAACTCCAGCATCTGCTCCTCCTGGCTGCTGACCTGTCCCTGGCTGATCCGCTCGATGGTGCGGATGTTGACCACCGAGGGGCCAAGCTGCTCGGCCAGGTCGGCAAAATCGGGCAGGCCGCGCGCGGCGGCGGCGCTGGCGATGTTCGACTGGGGCGTCGCGGCCGGCTGGGCCAGCAGGGGGCCACCCGCCCCCAGGATGCCGAAGGCGATCAGGCTGGCGCCCAGTGCCTGTGCACCCGGGGCAAGCCGGCGGACTAGCGATAGACGGGTTGACATCTGCGAATCTCCACTCATGTGCAACGATCTTGCCAGATGTGGCCGCTTCCGCTGCAAATCAAGACCTTATGCTCAAATGGAAGATGGGCAGGGCGCAATGGCCGCCAGGCCTCAGCCGAGGCACCAGGCCAGGTTACCGTCGTCTCCAGGGCGTTCCGTCCCAGCCCCGGACCTGATGCTGAACGCGGCCTGCTCAGAGGCCAGCCTGGCCGTCACCCTCAAGGCGAATTCGGCCGAGGGCGGCAAGGCGCAATCCAGTCCCTGGCCGCGCAAGGCGGCACCTGCCGCCAGGTAACTGGACCAGGCCAGGTCCTGCGCCTGGCGCTGCGACAGTCCGGCGCTCAGCAGGGCATCGAGCTCGTGCGGCTGGCACTCGCCATCGATCAGGGCAGAAAGCGATTCGGCGCCATCGGGCAATGGCGCTGGCTGAAAGGGGTCGCTCGGTTGCGAATTCATGTTCAGAAAATGGATGATGACATGTGGCGGGACATCACCAGCGCTTGCCGCCCTGGCGTTCCAGCAAGGGCCTGAGGCGAGCCGATATGGCCTCGCGAGCGCGAAATATCCTGGAGCGCACGGTGCCCACCGGACAGTCGAGCGACCTGGCGATTGCATCGTAGCTCAGCCCTTCGATCTCGCGCAGCGTGATGGCCTGGCGCAGCTCGCTTGGCAATCCCTCCATCGCGGCATTGACCGCCTCGGCGATTTCCTTGCTGGCGAGCAGCGCCTCGGGCGTCGCGAAGTCCGCCACTTGCTGGATTAGTTCGCGCTCGAGGCCGGAAGTTTCATCCCCGTCACTGGTTTCGAGCGAGCTCATGCTCTGCACCGGATCGCGCCTGATCTCGGCGATCTGCTTGCGCGCGGTGTTGACCGCGATCCGATAGAGCCAGGTATAGAAGGCCGAATCGCCACGGAACTGGCCCAGCGCCTTGTAGGCCCGGATGAAGGTCTCCTGCGCCGCATCCTCCACCAGGCCGGGGTCGCGCAGGAGGCGCGCCACCAGGCGCTCGACGCGGCGCTGATACTTGAGCACGAGCAGCTCGAAGGCGCGCATCTCGCCGGCCTGCGCACGCCGGACCAGCAGCAGGTCGCTGTCAGTCGATGGGTTGGGGGGCATCTGGCGGCTCATGGGCCCTGACTCTAGCGGGCGGACATGAATCGGGCAAGCCGGCTGCCAGGCCGGGTTCAGGCTCAGGCCCGCCGCTGGCCGGCCTGTTGCTGCAGCTCGCGCCAGGCCACCAGCGCCTCGCGCAGGGCCTGCCAGTCGGCTGGGGCCCGGTCGCATTCGAGCCAGACCCACCAGCTGATGCCGGCGGCATTGCGCAGCTGCAGCAGCACGCGCTGCTGCAGGTCGAGCGACCAGCGCAGGCTGGCCAGTTCGGTGCCATGGCGATAGGCCTCGCTGCGCCAGACCCAGCGCCCCGGCAGCGATCCGGGCTGCGGCGACATGCCGGCCGGCCGCCTGGCGGCGGGCTCCCAGGACAGCCGGCCCTCGACAACGCTGCGCGCCCGCCAGCGCTGGACCAGCCAGGCCACAAGGCCGAGCAGGCCCGAGAACCACCAGGCCCCAGGCAGCGCTGCGCCTTCGAGCGACAGCCACCAGGCCGCCTGCATGCCGAGCCAGGCCAGGGCGAGCGCGCCCTCGATCCGGGCCTGGAAAGCAGAGCGCCCCGCCGGGTATTCCACCGAAGGGGCGCTGTGCATGGCTCAGTAAGGGATCAGACGCGCTTGAACACCAGGGAGCCGTTGGTGCCGCCGAAGCCGAAGTTGTTCTTCAGCGCGTAGTCGATCTTCATCTCGCGCGCGGTGTTGGCGCAGTAGTCCAGATCGCAATCCGGGTCCTGGTTGAAGAGGTTGATCGTCGGCGGGCTGATCTGGTGATGCAGTGCCAGCACGGTGAAGATGCTCTCGATGCCGCCGGCGCCGCCCAGCAGGTGGCCGGTCATCGACTTGGTCGAGTTCACGACGACTTTCCTGGAGTGGTCGCCCAGCGCGGCCTTGATCGCGTTGGTCTCGTTGACGTCGCCCAGCGGGGTCGAGGTGCCGTGCGCGTTGAGGTAGTCGATCTGGTCCGGGTTGACGCCGGCGTTGCGCATGGCGTTGAGCATGGCGCGGCGCGGGCCGTCCATGTTCGGCGCGGTCATGTGGCCGGCATCGGCGCTCATGCCATAGCCCGACAGCTCGGCGTAGATCTTGGCGCCGCGCTTCTTGGCGTGCTCGTATTCCTCAAGCACCATCACGCCGGCGCCCTCGCCCAGCACGAAGCCGTCACGGTCCTTGTCCCAGGGGCGGGACGCGGTCTTGGGGTCGTCGTTGCGGGTGGAGAGCGCGCGCATGGCCGCGAAGCCGCCCACGCCCAGCGGCGAAACGGTGGCTTCGGAGCCGCCGGCGACGACCACGTCGGCGTCACCGTATTCGATCAGGCGGCCGGCCTCGCCGATGCAGTGCAGGCCGGTGGTGCAGGCCGTGACGACTGCGAGGTTCGGCCCCTTGAAGCCGAAGCGCATCGACACATGGCCGGAAATCATGTTGATGATCGAGGCCGGCACGAAGAAAGGCGAGATGCGGCGCGGGCCGCGGCTCACCAGTTCGTCGCGCATGTTCTCGATCAGGGGCAAGCCGCCAATGCCCGAGCCGATCACGCAACCGATGCGTGTCGCCTCCTCCTCATCCAGCGCCTCGCCCGTGGGCAGGCCGGCATCGGCCACGGCCTGGGCGGCCGCGGCAATGCCGTAGTGGATGAAGGTGTCCATGGTCCGCGCGTCCTTGGCGCTGATATAGGACTCCAGATCAAAGCCCTTGACCTCGCCTGCGATCTTG
>JBDLTM010000074.1:0-9154 GCA_039805805.1 Pseudomonadota bacterium
GGCGTCGGGGCGCAGGAAGGGCAGGCGGCCGTCCTTGCGCAGCTGGGCCTGGCGCTCGACCAGGCGGTGCGCGTAGTAGATCGGCGCCGGCATCAGGTCGGGCGTCTCGTCGCAGGCGTAGCCGAACATCAGGCCCTGGTCGCCGGCGCCGATGTTGAGGTAGTCGTCGCTCGCGTGGTCCACGCCCTGCGCGATGTCATTCGATTGCTTGTCGTAGGCGACCAGCACCGCGCAGCCCTTGTAGTCGATGCCGTACTCGGTGTTGTCGTAGCCGATGCGCTTGATGGTGTCGCGCGCGACCTGGATGTAGTCGACATGCGCGTTGGTGGTGATCTCGCCGGCCAGCACGACCAGGCCGGTGTTGGTCAGGGTCTCGGCGGCGACGCGGGAACGCGGATCCTGCTCGAAGATGGCGTCGAGGATGGCATCCGAGATCTGGTCGGCCACCTTGTCGGGGTGGCCTTCGGAAACCGATTCCGATGTGAAGAGATAGTCGCTGGACATGAAAAAACTCCGTGAATGGTTGGCGCGTTGCCAACCCCGCACGGAGCCTGGCGAACGCTTTAGCAGTATTTGTGGCTCGCCCTGCAAGTAGTTCAGTAACTCGGCGAAGCATGAATTTTACGCCTCGGCAGTTCCCGCGTCGATAATCTCCCCGTGATGTCTACTGTTTTTCGCTGGCTGGCGGCCTGGCCGCTGCCTCTGCTGCATGGCCTGGGCTGGCTGCTGGGCTGGCTGTCCTGGCTGGCTTCGCCGTCCTACCGGCGCCGCCTGGCGCGCCACGCCGGCCTGGCTGGCATTGGCCTGCGCGCCCGCCTGGCCTCGATCGGCGAGGCTGGCAAGCTCAGCGCCGAGCTGCCGAGGCTCTGGCTCGGCAAGCCCTTGCCATGGCGCTGGGATGGCGTCGAGCATATCGAGGCGGCGCGCGCGGCCGGCCAGGGCCTGCTGTTTCTCACCCCCCACATGGGCTGCTTCGAGATCACGGCCCAGGCCTACGCCGCGCAGTTCGGCGCCGGCCCGGACCCGAAGCCGATGACGGTGCTGTACCGGCCGCCGCGCCAGCCCTGGCTGCGGAAGCTGGTCGAGTCCAGCCGCGCCCGGCCCGGCCTGGCCACCGCGGCCACCACGCTGGCGGGCGTGCGCCAGCTGATCTCGGCGCTGCGCCGCGGCGAGGCGGTCGGGCTGCTGCCGGACCAGGTGCCGCCCGAAGGACAGGGCGTCTGGGCGCCTTTCTTCGGCGAGCCGGCCTACACGATGACGCTGTCGGCGCGCTTTGCCGCCATGGCCAACACGCGCGTGCTGCTGGCCTGGGGCGAGCGCCTGTCCTGGGGGCGTGGCTATGTCGTGCACATCCTGCCGCTGGAGCAGGTGATGAGCGAGCCGCTGGCCGACGACGCGGCAGCGGTCGCGGCGCAGTTCAATCGCGCCATGGAGGCGCTGATCCGGCGCTGCCCGCGCCAGTATCTTTGGGGCTACGCGCGCTACAAGCGGCCGCGCGCCGCTGACTGAGGCGCAGCTGCCTGGCTGCGGTGATCGGCCTCAGGCTCCGCCTGGCTGGGCCTCGGCTTCGCTGGCGGCGGCCGGCTGGGGCGGGTGCGCCCAGTCCCACAGCAGCGTCGCGACCTCGTCGAGTCCCTGCTTCTTGAGCGCCGAGAACAGCCTGACCTCGCCGCCGCCGGCCTGCAGCTTGGTGATCTGCAGCACCTTGGCGGCCTCGCTGCGGGTGAGCTTGTCGGCTTTGGTCAGCAGCACCAGGAACTTGAGCCCCTGCTCGACGCGCGGCCGGATCACTTCCAGCAGCGCCTCGTCGAGCTCGGTCAGGCCCAGGCGTGGGTCGCAGAGCAGCACGACGGCGCGCAGGTTGGGCCGGCTGACCAGGTAGTTGGCCATCACCTGCTGCCAGCGCCGCTTGGCTTCCTGCGGCACGGCGGCATAGCCGTAGCCTGGCAGGTCGGCCAGCACGGCGTCGGTTGCCCCCTGCTTGCCGAGCGCGAACAGGTTGATGCTCTGCGTGCGGCCCGGCGTCTTGGAGGCGAAGGCCAGCCGCTTCTGCTGCGTCAGCGTGTTGATGCTGGTCGACTTGCCAGCGTTGGATCGGCCGACGAAGGCGATCTCGGGCACGTCGAGCTCCGGCAGGTGGTGCAGTTGCGGCGCCTCGGTCAGGAAGCGTGCCGTGTGCAGCCAGCCATGGGCGGCCTTGAGGTCTGCCACCGGCAGCTTGCCGGGGCGGTTTTCACGTGCGGATGCGGGTTCTGGGCTCATGTGCGGTTCTGCGGTCATCGTCCATTGTAAAATCAACTCGTTTTGCGTCCTGCTAGTTTCAAAGCAGTCAGGATGCATCCTTCGCAACCCGACGCCATCTGCACCTCGAAATGAAACTGATCGCATCCCTCATCGGCGCCGCCGCGCTCGCAGCCCTGTCGTTGTCCGCCCACGCGCAGGCCGCCAAGCCCGATCTGGTCAAGGGCGCTGCATCCTTCGGTCAGGTGTGCGCGGCTTGCCATGCTGCCGACGGCAACTCGGTCATCGGCGCCAACCCCAAGCTTGCGGGTCAGCACCCCGAGTACCTGGTCAAGCAGCTGCAGGAATTCAAGTCCGGCAAGCGTGCCAACGCCGTGATGTCTGGCATGGCTGCCGCGCTCAGCGACGAGGACATGCGCAACATCGCCTACTGGCTCGCCAGCCAGAAGCCTGCCAGCGGCGTCGCCAAGGACAAGACCCTGGTGGCACTGGGCGAGCGCATCTACCGCGGCGGCATCGCCGACCGCCAGATCGCGGCATGCGCCGGCTGTCACTCGCCCAACGGCGCCGGCATCCCGGCCCAGTACCCGCGCCTGTCCGGCCAGCACGCCGAGTACACCTCCACCCAGCTCAAGTCCTTCCGCAGCGGTGAGCGCAAGAACAGCGTCCAGATGACCGCAGTCGCAGCCTACCTGACCGACAAGGAAATCGCTGCGGTTTCCGACTACATTGCAGGCTTGCGCTGAGCGGCTTCGGCGGGCGGCATTTCCCCCCGTCCCCCGGGGGCAATGATTCGGCCTTAATCTTCGGCCCGCAAGTCCGGTCGCCCGCAAGTACAGGCTTCATTCGCCCCACACCCTGGCAGGCCCGGACAAGCGGCCTGCTTTTTCATGCCTGAACCATGAGCGCTTCCACTTCCGGCTTTGAACTCGAACGGGGCTCTCGGCGCCTGCGCGACGCGGTGGAACTGCTGTCCTCGATGCGGTTCGCGATCGCCCTGCTGACGGTGATCTGCATCGCCTCGATCATCGGCACCGTGCTCAAGCAGCACGAGCCGGTCAACAACTACATCAACCAGTTCGGACCATTCTGGGCCGAACTGTTCGGCGCCATCCAGCTCTATTCGGTCTACAGCGCCTGGTGGTTCCTGCTGATCCTGGCTTTCCTGGTCGCCAGCACCAGCCTGTGCATCGCGCGCAACACGCCCAAGATCCTCAAGGATATCAAGTCCTTCAAGGAGAACCTGCACCTGCAGAGCCTCAAGGCCTTCGGCCACCGCGCCGAGGCCGAGCTGGCGCAGCAGCCCGAGGCCGCCGCCCAGGCCATGGGACAGGCACTCGCGCAGGCAGGCTGGAAGGTAAAGCTGCAAAAGCGCGAGGGTGAGGCGGGCACTGGCTACATGGTCGCAGCCAAGACCGGCGCGGCCAACAAGCTCGGCTACCTGGCTGCGCACAGCGCGATCGTGCTGATCTGCATCGGCGGGCTGTTCGATGGCGACCTCGTCGTCAAGGCCCAGACCTGGTTCCAGGGCAAGGAGCCGTTCGCTGGCGGCGGCCTGATCGACGCAGTGCCGGAGCGCCATCGACTGTCCGACCGCAACCCGACCTTCCGCGGCAACCTGCTGGTCAGCGAGGGGCAGCGCGCCGGCGTCGCCGTGCTGACCCAGCCCGATGGCGTGCTGCTGCAGGATCTGCCCTTCGACGTCGAGCTCAAGAAGTTCACGGTCGACTACTACAGCACTGGCATGCCCAAGCTGTTCGCCAGCGACATCATCATCCACGACCGCTACACCGGCGAGCAGACCGAGGCCCGGGTCGAGGTCAACCACCCGGTCAGCTATCGCGGCATCGAGATCTACCAGTCGAGCTTCGACGACGGCGGCTCCAAGCTCCTGCTCAAGGGCGTTCCCATCGACGGCGTGTCGCCAGCGCTCGACCTCTCGGGCCGGGTCGGCGAGTCCGCCCGGCTCAACCTGGGTGGCCAGCCGATGACGGTGGAGTTCACCGGCCTGCGCGTGATCAACGTCGAGAACCTGGCCACGGCCAATGCCAGCGGCGCCGATCCGCGCAAGGTCGACCTGCGCCAGGCGATAGAAGGCAGGCTTGGTGCCGGTCACAAGACCATGAGCCAGCAGGTGCGGCGCAACGTCGGCCCGAGCGTGAGCTACAAGCTGCGCGATGCATCCGGCCAGGCTCGCGAGTACCAGAACTACATGCTGCCGTTCGATATCGACGGCCGCCGCGTCTTCCTGCTCGGCGTGCGCGACACGCCTGCCGAGCCCTTCAGCTACCTGCGCCTGCCGGCAGACGAGAACGACAGCATGGACGGCTTCCTGAGCCTGCGTGCCGCGCTGGCCGACCCCGCGCTGCGACGCGAGGCGGTGCGCCGCTACGCCGCCGGCGCGACCGAGCAGCAGCGCCGCGACCTGACCGAGGCGCTCGAGGCATCGGCCGGCCGTGCGCTCGAGCTGTTCGCGGGCGCCCAGCCAGTCGCCTCGGCTGGCACGGAGCCGCTGCTGGGCGGGCTGCCGGCGCTGTCGCAGTTCATCGAGTCCAACGTGCCGCAGGCCGAACGCGAGCGCGCCAGCGAGATGCTGCTGCGCATCCTGAACGGAACCCTGTTCGAGCTGGCCCAGGTCGGGCGCGAGCGTGCCGGTCTGCCCGCCCTTGCGCGCGACGAGCGCAGCGTGGGCTTCCTGACCCAGTCGCTGATGGCGCTCAGCGATGCCTTCTACTACCCGGCGCCGTTGGCGCTGCGCCTGGAAGGCTTCGAGCAGGTCCAGGCCAGCGTGTTCCAGGTCGCGCGCGCGCCGGGCAAGACCGTCGTCTACCTGGGCTGCCTGTTCCTGATCGTGGGCGTGTTCGCCATGCTCTATGTGCGCGAGCGCCGGCTCTGGGTCTGGTTGGCGCCGCGCGCCGGCGGCGGCCTGCATGCCACGCTGGCGGTCTCGAGCAACCGCAAGACGCTCGATGCCGACCGTGAATTCGAATCCCTCAAGAAACTCCTGCTGACGCAATCCCCGGAGGTGAAGGCATGAACACAGCCACCCAGAACATCGCCCTGCAACTGCCGCCCGGCTATTTCGGCCGCCGCAACCTGTTCGACTGGCTGTTCGCCGCCCTGGTCACCGCGGGCGCGGGCATCGCGTTTGCGCTCTACAGCCAGCACATGAACGGCTACGAGCAGGCCATCCTGGCCGGCAGCGTGCCCTCGCTGGTCGCGCTGGCCTGGTTCTGGCGCCCGCTGCGCCAGCTCACGCTGGCGGTGGCAGCGCTGTCCTTGCTGGCGATCTGGCAGTACCAGTCCGGCAACGGGCCGGATCTGGAGCGCGCCGAGCAGGCCTTCCTGCTCAAGTACTTCCTTTCCAGCCAGTCTGCCATCCTCTGGATGTGCATGCTCTTCTTCATCGCGACCGCCTTCTACTGGGTCGGGTTGCTGGCGCGCGAGGGCGATGCCTTCGAGAAGCTCGGTACGCGCCTGACCTGGGCGGCGATCGTGCTGGCGCTGGTCGGCACCCTGGTGCGCTGGTTCGAGAGCTACCTGATCGGCGCCGACGTCGGCCATATCCCGGTCAGCAACCTCTATGAGGTCTTCGTGCTGTTCTCCTGGCTGACTGCGGCCTACTACCTCTACTACGAGGATCAGTACCAGACCCGCCGCATGGGCGCCTTCGTGATGCTGGTCGTCAGCGCGGCGGTCGGCTTCCTGCTCTGGTACACGGTGGTGCGCGAGGCGCACCAGATCCAGCCCCTCGTTCCCGCGCTGCAGAGCTGGTGGATGAAGCTGCATGTGCCGGCCAACTTCATCGGCTACGGCACCTTCGCCTTGTCGGCCATGCTGGCGTTCGCCTACCTGATCAAGCACAGCGCCGGCGAGACGCGCTGGTACAAGCTCGCGCCGCTGTGGGTGCTGGGAATCGCACTGTGCTTCGAGCCGCTGGTATTCCGCCGCGGCGCGACCGAGGCCGGCGGCAGCTACTGGTTCATCTACTTCGGCCTCTCGGCGCTGATCGTCGGCGGCATCCTGACCGGGCGCCGCCGCATCGCCGAGCGCCTGCCGGCGCTCGAAGTGCTCGACGACGTGATGTACAAGGCGATAGCGGTCGGCTTTGCCTTCTTCACCATCGCGACCGTGCTGGGCGCGCTGTGGGCGGCCGAGGCCTGGGGCGGCTACTGGAGCTGGGACCCGAAGGAGACCTGGGCCCTGATCGTCTGGCTCAACTACGCCGCCTGGCTGCACATGCGCCTGATGAAGGGCCTGCGCGGCACCGTGGCGGCCTGGTGGGCGCTGGTGGGCCTGGCGGTGACCACCTTCGCCTTCCTGGGCGTCAACATGTTCCTCAGCGGCCTGCACAGCTACGGCGAGCTCTGATCGGCATCAGCCCCCCTGTTTCTGCCTCAAGGCCCGGCTCCCGGTACAGGGGACAGTCGGGCCTTTGCTTTTCTGCTACCTTGAGCCATATCCGAGGTTTGCACGAAGGAGAGAGCTGCCATGTTGATCCGGCCCAGCGACCCCCATGGCGCGCAGCTTGCCGCGAGCGAGATCACCCCGCCCGAAGTCTGGCGCCAGCGCCGCACCCTGTTGCGCCAGATGGCTGCAGCGGGCGGCGCCATGGCCCTGGGGTCATCGCAGGCTTGGGCCCAGACGACCGCTAGCCCAGGTGGCAGCGCAGTCGCGCGGCCCGGCAAGCTGGCGCCCTTGCCGGGCGCCCGCTCGGCGGTGGCGGGCGCCATGGCGCTCGAGCCTCTCACTCCCTACGCCGACGTCAGCGGCTACAACAACTTCTACGAGTTCGGCACCGACAAGTCCGACCCGGCCCGCCATGCACACCGCATGAAGACCAGGCCCTGGACCCTGCGCGTCGAGGGCCTCGTCGGCAAGCCGCGCAGCTTCGGCATCGAGGACCTGCTCAGGCTCGGCGCGATGGAGGAACGCATCTACCGCCTGCGCTGCGTCGAGGGCTGGTCGATGGTGATCCCCTGGGTCGGCTATTCGCTGGCCGAGCTGCTGCGCCAGGTAGAGCCGCTGGGCAGCGCCAGGTACGTCGAGTTCGTCAGCCAGGCCGACCCGGCGACCATGCCCGGCCTGCGCTTGGGCGTGCTCGACTGGCCCTATGTCGAGGTCTTGCGGCTCGACGAGGCCATGCACCCGCTGACCCTGCTGGCCTTCGGCCTCTACGGCGAGCTGCTGCCGAACCAGAACGGCGCGCCGCTGCGCCTGGTGGTGCCGTGGAAATACGGCTTCAAGAGCGCCAAGTCCATCGTCAGGATCCGACTGCTCGAGCAGCAGCCCCGCACTTCGTGGAACCTGGCGGCGCCGCGCGAGTACGGCTTCTATTCCAACGTGAACCCGGACGTGCCGCATCCGCGCTGGAGCCAGGCGAGCGAACGCCGCCTGGGCGATCCAGGTGGCCCGTTCGCCAGGCGTCGACCGACCCTGCCGTTCAACGGCTACGCGGCTCAGGTCGCGCAGCTCTATGCCGGCATGGACCTCCAGCGCAACTTTTGAAGCAGCTGTTGAGCATCTGCCACCGGCCGGGCTGGTGTGGGGTGGTAGTGCCGCAGCAAGGCCAGCAGTGACCGGGTTTCTGCATCCTGTGCCTGTCCCAGTGATTCGATGCGGTCGATGCGGTCGACCGGCAAGCCCGTCGTGAGGAAATCGGGCGAGTCCAGCACCAGCACGATCGCATCGACGTCCGAGCGGGCCAGCAAGGCGTGGCTGCGGCCGAAAAGTCCCAAGTCAGGCAAGGCCAGCGCCCTGCCATCGGGGCATTCAGTGACTTGCGAACCCGTGAGGTAGCAGCGCAAGCCCCGACCCACCCATTGCGCCTGCACCTGCCTGGCCTTGGCCAGCAGGTCGCCCGAGCCCAGGACGGCGCAGACCGGAATGCGTCCGTCCCCCGGCAGCAGGCTGCGTATGAAGCTCTCGCGCCGGCCCAGCGTCTGCGGGTTGCGCGCGAACAACGGGGCGAAGTTGACTTCGTTGATGATGGCGCCGCTCTCGTGCCAGGGCTGAGCGATGTCCTCGCAGATCATGTCCACCCCCGCCACGTCCAGGCCCATGACGCTGGCGGCGGCCAAGGCCGCGGCGGCATTGTCGGGGTGGACGCGGTCGCTGACGTCTTCGCTGATGCCGCCCCATTCCCCGGACTCGATCTGGCGCAGCGGCACATACAGGCCCCTGGCCGGCACGTCGTCGAAGTCCAGTCCCAGCGGCTGCAACTGCGCCAGGGCCAGCTCGTCCAGCGGCAGCAGCTTGCGTCGCATCCAGGGCACTACCGCGCGTAGCTTGCTGTTCTCGATCTCGACCAGTTCGCGCACGCTGTGGAGACCGTCTCCGGTCACATGCTGCGGCAGGCGCTTGATGGCATAGATCAGCTGGCCGCCAGCGACGAGCAGGCGATGGCAGACCCCGGCAGCTTGCCGTTCGATCAGCACCCCGGACCCGTAGCGCCTGGCCTGGCCATAGGCGCGCTCCAGTTCGGACTCGCTGTGGATGTCGACGCTCACGCCTTCGCCGCGCTCGCGTGCCGAAGGCTTGACGACCAGCGGCCAGCCCAGTGCCGCGGCAGCGTTGCGGGCCTGTGCCAGGCTGGCGACGCGCAGATGCTCGGCCGCTGGCAGTCCCGCCTCCCTGAGCGCGCCTGCCGTGGCGTGCTTGTCCTCGCAGAGCCGGATGCCGAGCGCCGAGTCCCGGTCGCTGGCGCTGCGGTCCAGCCAGCGACGCGCGCTGCCCCAGCCCAGCTGGTAGATGCCGCGGCCCAGGTGGCGCAGCGGAATGTCGAGGCCGCGCGCCGCCTCGCATTGCGGCACCGTCGAGGCGCCTCCCGGTATCAGGCGCCGCAGTCTCTGGACCAGGTCGTGGTCCAGCTCCTGCAACAGGGCCTCCCTCGCCTCGGCCGATGTCTCCAGCG
>JBDLTM010000075.1:0-9075 GCA_039805805.1 Pseudomonadota bacterium
GGCCGCGGTCAAGTTCTGGCAGAAGATGGGCGTGACACGCATCATCCTCTCGCGCGAGCTGAGCCTGGACGAGATCGCGATGATCCGCCAGGAATGCCCGGACATGGAGCTCGAGGTCTTCGTGCACGGCGCGCTGTGCATCGCCTACTCGGGCCGCTGCCTGCTGTCGGGCTACTTCAACCGCCGCGACCCCAACCAGGGCACCTGCACCAATGCCTGCCGCTGGAACTACGCGACCCAGGAAACCACGGTCGACCCCAACACCGGCGAAGCCATTCCAGTCAAGATGGAGGGCGACTTCAATTTCGAGCAGGCGCAGCAGGAAGCCGAGACCAGCTTCGCGGCCTGCGGCGGCAGCCAGCGCCACCCCAAGGCCGACCAGGTCTACCTGATCGAGGAAGCGGGCCGCCCCGGCCAGCTGATGCCGATCATGGAGGACGAGCACGGCACCTACATCATGAACAGCAAGGACCTGCGCGCGGTCGAACATGTGCAGCGCCTGGCCGAGATCGGCGTCGACTCGCTCAAGATCGAGGGCCGCACCAAGAGCCTGTACTACGTCGCGCGCACGGCGCAGATCTACCGCCAGGCGATCGACGACGCGGTCGCCGGCCGCCCGTTCAACCCACTGCTGATCACCGAGCTGGAAGGCCTGGCGAATCGCGGTTACACCAGTGGCTTCCTGGAGCGCCGCCCCTCGCAGGACTACCAGAACTACGAGACCGGCCACTCGCTGGTCGGCCACAGCCACTATGTCGGTGACGTGCTCAACGCGGCCGGCGGCTGGGCCGAGGTCGAGGTCAAGAACAAGTTCTCGGTTGGCGACCAGATCCAGGTCATCCACCCGAGCGGCAACCATGTCATCACGCTCGAGCAGATACAGAAGATGGATGGTGAGCCCGTCAGCGTCGCACCGGGCAGCCCGCTGCATGTGCGCATCCCGCTGCCCGAGCAGTACGCCGGCGCACTGCTGGCGCGCCTGATCCCGGCCGAGGCGGCCTGATCCCCCTCAACGGGGTCAGACACCAATTTCTTCCCGAGCCAGCCATCTGCCTCGGACCGGAAATCGGTCTCTGACCCCAAATAAAGACATGCACCTGCCTGCGCGGCGCCGGCCAGACTTCGAGGGCGGGCGCGAGTTCCAGTATCCCGAGCACCTGCGCGAGCAGGCCGCAGCGGCGCCGGCCGCCCCTGGCGTCTACACCTTCCACGGCCAGGCCGGCGACCTGCCGCTCTACATCGGCAAGAGCGTCAACCTGCGCGAGCGTCTGCTGTCGCACCTGCGCAATCCCGACGAGGACCGCATGCTGCGCCAGGCCACCGCGATCAGCTTCGAGCGCACCGCAGGCGAGATCGGCGCGCTGCTGCTGGAGGCCAGACAGATCAAGCAGCAGCAGCCGCTCTACAACCAGAAGCTGCGCCGCAACAAGCAGCTCTGCGCGCTGCGGCTCGCTGCCGACGACCAGCCCGAGGTGGCCTACTCCAGGGACATCGACTTCGCGACCACGCCCGAGCTCTACGGCCTCTACGCCAGCCGGCATGCCGCGCTCGAGGGCCTGCGCGCGCTCGCCGACGAGCACAGGCTCTGCTACGGCGTGCTCGGGCTGGAGAAGCCGGGCGCCGGGCGCGGTTGCTTCCGCTCCATGCTCAGGCAGTGCGCTGGCGCCTGCTGCGGCCGCGAGAGCCTGGCCGTGCACCAGGACCGGCTGCGTTCTGCGCTCGAGGGCCTGCGGATCGCCTGCTGGCCCTATCGCGGCGCCATCGGCCTGCTCGAGCGCTGGCCCCTGGCTGCGGATGAACGGGCGCCCGGTTCAGACGAGATGCTGCAGATACACGTCGTGAGCAACTGGTGCTACCTGGGCAGCGCCAGCAGCCCGGACGAGGCGCGCGCGCTGGGCCAAGCCGCCGCCGGCTTCGATGCCGATGGCTACAAGATCCTGTGCCGTCCACTGCTGACTGGGCAGGCCGAGATCATTCAGCTCTGAATATCGGGGGGCCAAGCGGCTCAAGCCGGATCATGTCACCGGTGCCGGATTGAACAGCACCAGCGCGTTGTGCAGCTTCCATTGCTCGGCCCAGGTCTTATGGCGGCCACTGGCCACGTCGAGCAGGAACTGGAACAGCTCGCGCCCGACCGACTCGACCGTGGCCTCGCCGTCGGCGATGCGCCCGGCGTTGATGTCCATCAGGTCATGCCAGCGCCGCGCCAGGTCGCTGCGCGTGGAGACCTTGACCACCGGGCAGGCTGCCAGGCCGTAGGGCGTGCCGCGCCCGGTCGTGAACACATGCAGGTTCATTCCAGCGGCCAGCTGCAGCGTGCCGCAGATGAAGTCGCTCGCCGGGGTGGCCGCGAACACCAGCCCTTTCTGATCCCGGCGCAGCTTCTCGCCGGGGGCCAGCACATGCGAGATCGGCGCAGAGCCGCTCTTGACAATCGAGCCCATCGCCTTCTCGACGATGTTCGACAGGCCTCCTGCCTTGTTGCCCGGCGTGGTGTTGGCGGCGCGGTCGACCCGGCCTCGGTCGAGGTACTGGTCGTACCAGCCGAGCTCGCGCACGATCGCCCGCGCCACATCGGGCGTCGCGGCACGCGCGGTGAGCTGATCGACCGCATCGCGCACCTCGGTGTTCTCGCTGAACATCACGGTGGCGCCGGCACGCACCAGCAAGTCGGCGGCATGGCCCACCGCCGGGTTGGCCGTGACCCCTGAGAAGGCATCGCTGCCACCGCACTGGACGCCGACCACGAGCTCGCTGGCCGGCACTGTCTCGCGCCGGCGCGCATTGAGCCGTTCCAGGTGCGGCCGCGCCCGCCGGACGATGTCATCGAGCATGGACATGAAGCCGACATGGGCCGCGTCCTGCAGGCAGACGGTGTCCGGGCCCGCCTCGGGCTGGCGCTGGTCCACGATGGGGAAGCTGCCCGGCGGCAGCAGGCGCTGCGGCTGCAGCTTCTCGCAGCCCAGGCTGACCAGCAGCAATTCGCCGCCGAAGTTCGGGTTCAGGCTGATATGGCGCAGCGTCCGGATCGGGATTTCGGCGCCGGGCGCGTCGATCGCGACACCGCAGCCGTAGCCATGCTCGAGTCCGATCACGTCATCGACGTTCGGGTAGAGCGGCAGCAGTTCGGCCTTGATGCGCTGCACCGCCAGCTCGACCACGCCGGCCACGCATTGCACCGTGGTGGTCACTGCGAGCAGGTTGCGCGTGCCGACCGAACCGTCAGCGTTGCGGTAGCCCTCGAAGGTGAAACCCTCCAGCGGCTCCAGAACGGGCGGTGGCAGGCTGGCCATGGGCAGGCCTTCGAGCTCGCGCGCCAGCGGCATGCGCAGCAGGCGCTCATGTACCCACTGCCCGGCACGGATCGGCTGCAGCGCGTAACCGATCGGCACGTTGTATCGCCTCACGGCATCCCCAGCGGCGATATCCTGCAGCGCGACCTTGTGCCCCTGGGGCACATGCTCGAGCAGCGTCAGTCCGCCGCCTGGGAGGCCGGCAGGCAAGGTGGTGCCTGCCCCCAAGCCGCCGTCGTTGGCCACTATGGCGACGTTGTCGGCCGGATGCATGCGCAAGGTCAAGGGTGAACGGGTGATGGCGGGATGGGGCATGAGCAGTCAGGCGCCAAGCCTGGGGAGGCATTGAATGAACACCATGTCGTATGACGTCTTATGTTCAAGCAAACAAAGTTCGGTGTCAATAGGGTATTCCTCGTGCAATATATTGGGTTTTCAGCGCGATATGTGTTGATATAGTTGTACGACAACCTACAATAATCAGGCCTCCCCTTTTCCTCCAGGGCCCTTGCCGCCCGCATCCTGACCGATACACCATGAGCCACCTGCAATCCTTCGACGCCCGCACCGGCCTGCCCCTGGGCCAACCCCTGACCGCCCACACCCCGGAACAGATCGACGCCATCGTGACAGCCGCAGCCGACGCCTTTGCCGATTGGGCTGCCAGCAGCGGCGCCCAGCGCGCCGCACTGCTGCGGGGCCTGGCCGATGCGATCGAAGAAGACCGCGAAGGCCTGGTCGCGCTGGCCGACCAGGAAACCGGCCTAGGCGCCGGCCGCCTCAACGGCGAACTCGACCGCACCAGCTTCCAGCTGCGCCGCTTCGCCGACATGGCCGAGCGCGGCGTCGCCTTTGACTTCACCGAGGACCCGGCCGTGGCCGGCGCGCCCCCGGTCGGCCACCCGGCGATGGTGCGCCAGCGCGTGCCGCTGGGCCCGGTCGCGATGTTCTCGGCCAGCAACTTCCCCTTCGCCTTCTCGGTGTTGGGCGGCGACACCGCATCGGCACTCGCCGCAGGCTGCAGCGTCGTGGTCAAGGCGCACAACGGCCACCTGCTGCTGTCCAACCGCACCTTCGACATCATCCAGAGCGTGCTGCGCTCGCTGAACCTGCCAGCCGGACTGATCGGCATGGTCCAGGGCGGCGGCAACGAAGTCGGCGTGCAGCTGGTTCGCCACCCCGCCATCGCCGCCGGAGCCTTCACCGGCTCGACACGCGGCGGCGCCGCACTGCAGGCCGAGGCCAACGCCCGTCCCCGCCCTATCCCCTTCTACGGGGAACTCGGCTCGATCAACCCGGTCGTGGCACTGCCGTCGGTGCTCGAAGCCAGGGGCGCCGAGCTCGCCAACACCCTGGCCGGATCGATCGCGCTGGGCTGCGGCCAGTTCTGCACCAATCCGGGCCTGATCGTGCTGATCGACAGCCCGGCCAGCGATGCCTTCGTTCAGCAGCTGATCCCGGCAGTCGTTGCACAGCAGCCGCACGGCATGCTGACCTCAGGCCTGCGCAGCGCATTCGACCATGGCGTGCAGCACCTGCTGGACGCCGGCGTACAGCCGCTGGTGCATGAAGTCGGCACGGCTGCAGCGCCGCGCCCCTTCCTGGCTCAGATCGACGCCGCCACCTTCATCGCCAAGGCCGAGCTGCGCGAGGAAGTGTTCGGTCCTTCGAGCCTGATCGTGCGTGCCGAGTCGGTGGCCCAGGTGCTGGAAGTGCTGCAGGCGGTTGGCGGCAGCCTGACCGTGACCCTGTGGGGCACCGAGCAGGACGACGCCGACAGCCGCGCGCTGGTTCGCGGCGCGATGGCGATTGCCGGTCGGGTGCTGTTCAGCGGCGTACCGACGGGCGTGGCGGTCTGCGCTGGCCAGCAGCATGGGGGCCCGTGGCCCTCGTCGACCCAGCCGATGAGTACCTCGGTCGGCGATGCGGCGATCGATCGTTTCCTGCGCCCGGTCTGCCTGCAGGACGCGCCAGCCTGGCTGCTGGCTCGCCAGGGACAGCCGGTCTGAGTCCGTCGCCGGCCACCAGTCTCTGACTGGTGGCTGTGGCATTGCGGAGGTCGCTCCAGCGCCTCCGCGACTTTCCCGCCGGTAGCGGGCCGCAGCCTGCCGCGAGGCTAGACGATCGCGGCAGGCAGGGGATCGCCCGCCAGGCCTGCAGCCAGATTGGCCAGCGTCAGCTCGGCCATCGCCTGCCGGGTCTCCTGCGTCGCGCTCGCAACATGCGGCAGCAGCAGCACGTTGTCAAGCTGCAGCAGTTCCGCCGGCACGGCAGGCTCGTGCTCGTACACGTCGAGCCCGGCGCCCGCGATGCGCCGCTCCAGCAAGGCCCGCACCAGGGCCTGCTCGTCGACCACCGAGCCGCGCGCGACGTTGACCAGGAAACCCTGGGGCCCGAGCGCGTCGAGCACGGCGGCATCGATCAGGTGCCGGGTGCCCGCTCCGCCCGATGTGATGACCACCAGGTAGTCCGCCCAGTGCGCGAGCGCAAGCAAGTCGGGCTCGTGAAGCCAGGGCGCATCGACCACCGGACGGCGGCTGTGATAACGAACCGCCATGTCGAAGCCGGCCGCGCGGCGAGCGATCGTCTGGCCGATGCGACCGAGGCCCACGATTCCCAGCCTGGCACCACTGACCTTGCGCCCCAGGCCGAAGCCAGCGCCCGCCGCCCAGCGGCCGGCGCGCACGAAACGATCGGCCGCGGACACCCGGCGAGCGACGTCGAGCAGCAGTGCGAACGCCATGTCAGCCACGCAAGCATTGAGCACCTCGGGCGTGTAGCCGACGGCAATGCCCCGCTCACGCGCAGCTGGCAATGCGATCCTGTCCAGACCCACGCCAAAACTCGATATCACCCTGAGCGAGGGCAAGGCGGCTATCAGCGAGGCGGGTGCTCCGATGCCACCGGCCGAGGTGACCAGCCCGCTGAAGCGACCGCCCTCCTCGCGCAGGAAGGCCTCCCGGCCAGCCTCGTCGGGGAGGATATGCAGTTCATAACACTCGCTCAGGCGCTGCTCCAGCCAGGGCATCAGGCGCCCGGCCTGCAGGACGGGGGACAGGGTCGGATTCATGGTCGGGTTCTCGGCACGGGAAACTGGAAAGAGATGACAGATCTTGACAAAAAAAGCCGGACTGTTGCCAGCCCGGCCTTTTCCTGATTCACGCAGAGAAGATTACTGCGGACCCAGCTTGGCGATCAGCGCGGCCAGTTCCTCGTACTCGCCCGGAGTCAGGTCGGACAGCGGGGCGCGCACCGGACCGGCATCGTGGCCAACGATCTTGGCACCGGCCTTGATCATCGAGACCGCGTAGCCCTCGGTGCGGTTGCGGATCTTGAGCAGCGGGTGGAAGAACTCGCGCAGCAGGCGGTGCTGGGTCGCCATGTCGTCGGTGCGAACGGCCTCATAGAACTCCATCGCGGTCTTGGGGATGAAGTTGAAGACGGCCGACGAGTAGACCGGCGTGCCCAGCGCCTTGTAGGCGGCGGCGTAGACCTCGGCGGTCGGCAGGCCGCCCAGATACGAGAAACGGTCGCCCATGCGTGAGTAGATCGAGCTCATGATCTCGATGTTGCCGACACCGTCCTTGAAGCCGATCAGGTTCGGGCAACGGTCGGCCAGGATGGCCAGCGAGTCGGGCGTGAAGCGGGTGATGCCGCGGTTGTAGATGATGACGCCGAACTTGACGCTCTTGCAGATCTGCTCGACATGGTTGATCAGGCCTTCCTGGCTGGCTTCGGTCAGGTAGTGCGGCAGCACCAGGATGCCGTGGGCGCCGGCGGCCTCGGCGGCCTGGGCGCACTGGATGGCGAAGCGGGTCGGACCGCCGACGCCGGCGATGATCGGCACCTTGCCCTTGCAGGTGTCGACTGCGGTCTTGATGATCGAGGGGTATTCGTCGGCAGTCAGCGAGAAGAACTCGCCGGTGCCACCAGCGGCGAACAGAGCGGTCGCGCCGTAGGGAGCCAGCCACTCGAGGCGATCGGCGTAGCCCTTGGCGTTGAAGCTGCCATCGGCGTGGAAGTCCGTCACGGGGAAGGACAGCAGGCCGCTGGACATGACCTGTTTCAGATCTTGAGGTGTGTATTGCATGATGTGTTTCCTTGATGCAGGTGGTGTTCGGGGAGGGGGTTACTTCAGCAGATTGGGCAGCCAGAGCGAGAAGGCGGGCACGTAGGTCACGGCCAGCAGCGTCGCGCCGAGCGCGCCGTAGAACGGACCGATGGTGCGCATGACCTGGCCGACCGAGATCTCGCCGATGGCGCAGCCGACGAACTGGACCGAGCCGACCGGCGGCGTGTTGAGGCCGAGCGCGCAGTTGATCAGCATCACGATGCCGAACTGCAGCGGGTCCATTCCGAACTGCATCGCGATCGGCATGAAGATCGGGGTGCAGATCAGGATCGTGGCAGCCATGTCGAGGAAGGTGCCGAGCACGAACAGCAGGATGTTGATCATCAGGAAGATGACCCAGGGGTTCTCCGAGACCGACTTCATCAGCTCGCCGGTCAGCTGCGGCACCTCGTACAGGGCCAGGAAGTAGCCGAAGGCGTTCGAGATGCCGATCAGCAGCAGCACCACGCCGGTGGTCTTGCAGGCCTTGGCACAGGCCTTGAGGAAGTTACCCCAGCTCATCGAGCGGTAGACGAACACGGTCACGATCAGCGCCCAGGCCACGGCGATGGAAGCCGACTCGGTCGCGGTGAAGGCGCCCGACAGGATGCCACCCAGGATGATGACGACCACGAACAGGCCGGGCAGCGCGGCCAGGAAGGCGCTCAGCACGGCGACCCAGCCCGGGAACTTGCCGCTGATCGGATAGCCGCGCTTGCGCGCCACCCAGTAGGCGGCGGCCAGGTTGCAGATCGTCAGGATGATCGCGGGCACCAGGCCGGCCAGGATCAGGCCCAGCACGCTGACCGAGGCGATGCCGGCAGTCGCGAGCGTGAAGATGATCAGGTTGTGCGAGGTCGGCATGATGGCGCCGACCAGCGCCGCATGCGTGGTCACGTTGACCGCGTAGTCGGCGTCGTAGCCCTGCTTCTTCATCAGCGGGATCATCACGGAGCCGATCGCCGACACATCGGCAAGCGGAGATCCGGCGACGCCACCGAAGATGGTACAGCCCAGCACGTTGGACATGCCCAGGCCGCCGCGCACATGACCGACCAGGCTGTTGGCGAACTTGACGATGCGGTCGGCGATGCCGCCGTAGAGCATGAGCTCGCCGGCGAAGATGAAGAAGGGGATCGCCAGGAAGGAGAACACCTGCATGCCGCCGACCATCTTCTGGAACACGACGGCGATCGGCAGGCCGGCCGCGACGATGGTGGCGACCGAGGACAGGCCGATCGCGAAAGCCACCGGGACGCCCAGCAGCAGCAGGATGGTGAAACTCACCGCCAGAATAGTCAGTTCCATGCCGGCTCCACTTCGACGCCGCGGAAGATGGCGACGATATGTTCAATCGAGAAAAGGATGATCAGCGCACCAGCGATGATCACGGGGACATAGTCGATGCCGTCGGGCACGGGCAGCATGGGCTTCTTCTCCGTCCACTTGGCGCTGGCCCACATGTAGCCGCCCTGAACCATCAGCCAGCCGAAATAGCCGACCAGGGCATGGATCAGGACTTCGACGCGGCGCCGCCACGATTCTGGCAGCAGGCCGACCAGGGATTCGAGGCCGATGTGACCCGCATCGCGCACGCCGACGGCCAGGCCGAAGGAAGTGACGAACAGGATCAGCAGCATGGCCAGTGCTTCGGCCCAGGTGGGCGAGTCA
>JBDLTM010000076.1:0-9060 GCA_039805805.1 Pseudomonadota bacterium
CGCCGACAAGTACCCGCGCTTCAAGGCCTGGTGCGACGACTACTTCTTCCTCAAGCACCGCAACGAGCAGCGCGGCATCGGCGGCGTCTTCTTCGACGACTTCTCCGAGCTCGGCTTCGAGGGCGGCTCGGCGATGACGCGCGCGGTGGGAGACGCCTTCCTGCATGCCTACCTGCCGATCGTCGAGCGCCGCAAGGGGCTGGAATACGGCGAGCGCGAGCGCGAGTTCCAGCTCTACCGGCGCGGCCGCTACGTCGAGTTCAACCTGGTCTGGGACCGCGGCACGCATTTCGGCCTGCAGTCGGGCGGGCGCACCGAGTCCATCCTGCTGTCGATGCCGCCGCTGGCGCGCTGGTCCTACCAGCAGCAGCCCATCCCAGGCAGCCCCGAGGCGCGCCTGTACAGCGACTTCCTGCCGCGCCGCGACTGGGTCTGAACGCGTGAGCCAGTCCAGTCCCCTGCGCGTCGGCATGTTCGGCGGCGCCTTCGATCCGCCGCACCGCGCGCACCGGGCGCTGGCCGAGGCCGCGCTGGCCCAGCTCGGGCTCGACCTGCTACTGATCCTGCCGACCGGCCAGGCCTGGCACAAGAGCCGCAGCCTGACGCCTGCCGAGCACCGGGTCGCGATGTGCGAGCTGGCCTTCGCCGGCCTGCCCAAGGTGAGGATCGACCCGCGCGAGATCCGGCGCGAGGGACCGACCTACAGTGCCGACACGCTGGCCGAGCTGGCGGCTGAATTCCCGGGTGCTCGGCTCTTCCTGCTGATGGGGGCCGACCAGCTGTTGGCCTTCAGGACTTGGAAGCGCTGGCAGGAAGTGTTACAGTGCGCCACCCTGGCCGTTGCCGGCCGTTCCATCGAAACCTCTTCCAGCCAGTGCAAACCGGCGGAATGGCTGGCGCAGGACATCGGCGGCATCGACATACCCCATATCCTTCTTGAGCTGCCGCCACAGCCCCACAGCGCCACCTCGGTGCGCGCCCGCGTGGCCGGCAGCGGTCCGCAAGCCGATCTCGACGCGCTGGTGTCCGAGGGCGTCGCGCGCTATATTTCCGAACACCACTTATACCGACACGCTACATGAGCGAAACCCTCGACAAGAAAAAGATCCAGAAACTGCAGCGCGCCATCGTCGATGGCCTGGAGGACGTCAAGGCCGTTGACATCCAGGTCTTCAACACCGAGGGCCTGTCGCCGCTGTTCGAGCGCGTGATCATCGCCAGCGGCAACACCAATCGCCAGACCAAGGCGCTCGCAGCCAGCGTGCGCGACGCCGTGCGCGAGGCCGGCTTCGAGAAGCCGCGCACCGAGGGCGAGGAAAACGGCGAATGGATCATCGTCGACTGCGGCCAGGCCGTGGTCCACGTCATGCAGCCGACCATCCGCCAGTACTACCGCCTGGAGGAAATCTGGGGCGATGTGCCGGTGCGTCTGAAGAGCAGCGAGGCGCGCTCCAAGGCCGCGCGCGCCGCTGCAGAGAAGTCCAATGCCGCTTCGGCGCGCAAGGCCGCCGCCAAGGGCGTGGAAGGCGCTGCACTGAGCCCGGCCGAAGCCGCCAAGGCTGGCCGCAAGGCCGCTGCCCAGGCCGGCGAGGGCGCCGAGGCGCAGAAGAAGGCACCGGCGCGCAAGGCTGCTGCCAAGACGGTCAAGACCGCGGGTGGCTCGGCCGTGCCCCCAGCCAGGAAGGCGCCGGCGCGCAAGGCCGCTGCCAAGAAGGTCCAGGTGGTCAAGGTCGGCGAACCGGTCAAGAAGCCCGCGGCCAAGCGCGCGGCCGCCAAGAAGGCATGAAGCTCGTGATCGTCGCGGTCGGGCAGCGCATGCCCGACTGGGCGCAGACCGCCTACGACGATTTCGCCAAGCGCTTCCCGCCCGACTGCCGGGTCGAGATCAAGACCGTCAAGACCGAGCCGCGCGGCTCCAAGACGCTCGAGACGCTGTATGCCGCCGAGCGCGCCCGCATCGAGGCCGCGATCCCGAAGGGCGCTCGCGTCGTCGTGCTCGACGAGCGCGGCAGCCAGCTGACCACGGTAGCGCTGGCGCGCCAGCTGAAAAGCTGGCAGCTCGAGGGCGATGACGTCGCGCTGGTGATCGGCGGCCCCGACGGGCTCGATCCCGAGTTCAAGGCCAAGGCTCAGATGCGCATCCGGCTGTCCGACATGACCTTGCCGCATGCCTTCGCGCGCGTGCTGCTGATCGAGCAGCTCTACCGCGCCTGGTCGATCAACGCCAACCATCCCTATCACCGCGAGTGAGCGCCAGGCTGGCGCCGCCCGCAGCAGAAACGGCACCCGCATGACTGCCCCCCATCCCGATCCCGCCCGCCAGCCCTGGCTCTACCTGGCCTCCCAGAGTCCGCGCCGCCGCCAGCTGCTCGAACATTGGGGCGTGCGCTGCGAGCTGCTGCTGCCCGAACCGCACGAGGACGCCGAGGCGATCGAGCTCGTGCGGCCGAACGAGGCGCCGGCGAGCTATGTGAAGCGGGTCACCGCTCTCAAGCTGCAGCACGCCGTCTTGCGGCTGCAGCGCCGCGGCCTGCCCGAGGGGCCGGTGCTGTGCGCCGACACCACGGTCGCGCTCGGGCGCCAGATCCTGGGCAAGCCCGAAAGCCCTGAGCATGCCGCGGCCATGCTGGCTCAACTCTCGGGCCGCCAGCACCAGGTGCTGACCGCGGTCGCGCTCTCGCATCAGGGCCAGGTCCACCAGGGCCTGAGCCGCTCCCAGGTGCGCTTCGCCGAGCTCACAGAGGCGCAGATCGCGCACTATGTTGCCAGCGGCGAGCCGATGGGCAAGGCCGGCTCCTACGGCATCCAGGGCCTGGCCGGGCTGCTGATAGCGCGTATCTCGGGCAGCTACACCGGCATCATGGGCCTGCCGGCCTACGAGACGGCGCAATTGCTGGCCGCCGCAGGCATCCCTCTGATCTAATCGACACCATGGCACAGGACATACTCATCAACTGGTCGCCGCAGGAGACCCGGGTCGCGGTGGTCGAGCAGGGCGCGGTGCAGGACGTCTACATCGAGCGCACGCTCGAGCGCGGCCTGGTCGGCAACGTCTACCTCGGCAAGGTCTCGCGCGTGCTGCCCGGCATGCAGTCGGCCTTCATCGACATCGGGCTCGAGCGCGCGGCCTTCCTTCACGTGGCCGACCTGATGCCCAACATCGCGGCGCGCCACGCCAGCAAGGACAAGTCTGGCAGCGCCTCGGCCAGCGCTGGCTCAGCCTTGCCCGCGCCCGAGACCGCGCTGCCGATCGAGCGCCAGATCTTCGAGGGCCAGGCCCTGATGGTGCAGGTGCTCAAGGACCCGATCGGCAGCAAGGGCGCGCGCCTGACCGCGCAGATCAGCATCGCCGGGCGGCTGCTGGTGTTCCTGCCGCAGGACAACCATATCGGCGTGTCGCAGAAGATCCCGTATGCCCAGCGCGAGTCGCTGCGCACGCGACTGACCGAGTTGACCGCCGAGGGCGGCGGCGGCTTCATCCTGCGCACCAACGCCGAGGACGTCAGCGACGAGGAGCTGGCCGAGGACATCGCCTACCTGCGCAAGACCTGGGCCCACATCAAGACCGGCTCGCAGAAGCTGCCGCCGGCCTCTCTGCTGTACCAGGACCTGACCTTGCTGCAGCGCGTGCTGCGCGACCTGGTCGGCGCGCAGACGCAGTCGATCCGCGTCGATTCGCGCGAGCAGTTCGTCGAGCTCGAGGCCTTTGCGCGCGAGTACATGCCGGCCACGCTGGCCCGGTTGCAGCGCTACAGCGGCGAGCGCCCGATCTTCGACCTGCACAACATCGACGAGGACATCGCGCGGGCGCTGAGCCGGCGCGTCGAGCTCAAGTCGGGCGGCTACCTGGTGATCGACCAGACCGAGGCGCTGACGACGATCGACGTCAACACCGGCGGCTATGTCGGCGCGCGCAACTTCGACGACACGGTGTTCCGCACCAATCTCGAGGCGGCGCAGGCGATCGCGCGCCAGCTGCGGCTGCGCAACCTGGGCGGCATCATCATCGTCGACTTCATCGACATGGTGCGCGATGACCATCGCGAGGCGGTGCTGGGCGAGTTCAGGAAGCAGATCGGACGTGACCGGGTCAAGACCATGGTCGGGGGGTTCTCGCAGCTCGGACTGGTCGAGATGACGCGCAAGCGCACCCGCGAATCGCTGGCGCAGATGCTGAGCGAGATCTGCCCGGCCTGCGACGGCAAGGGCCGGGTCAAGACGCCGCGCAGCGTCTGCTACGACATCCTGCGCGAGATCCTGCGCGAGGCGCGCGCCTTCAATCCGCGCGAGTTCCGCATCGTGGCCAGCCCGAAGGTGATCGAGCTCTTCCTCGACGAGGAGAGCGCGCACCTGGCCGGCCTGAGCGACTTCATCGGCAAGCCGATCTCGCTGCAGGCCGAGGGCTCGATGAACCAGGAGCAGTACGACATCGTGCTGCTGTGAAGCCTGGCCAGGCGCTCGCTTGCATTCGGTCACAATTCGTCTGGCTCCCGGGCCCTGCCGCGACATCCGGCTCCGCTATGATCGCCAGCCGGTGCTCCGTGCCCGAATCATCCCTTCCAATGACAGGCAAGCTGATGAAGAACTACAGCCTTGACGAACTTTCCCCGGTCTCGGGCCGCCGCCGCGGCCTGCTCGCGCTCGGCGCGGCCAGCCTGCTGGGCGCTGCGCCGGCCTGGGCGCAGTTCCGCGTCGAGGTCAGCGGCGCCGGAATCAAGCAGATCCCGGTCGCGATCTCTGCGTTCCGCGGCGTCGAGGGTGTGCCGGTCGACGTGCCGGGCGTGATCAGGTCCGACCTCGAGCGCAGCGGCGTCTTCCGCCTGGTCGCGGGGCAGGCTGGCCTGGACGAGAATTCCCGGCCCGAGCTGGCTCCCTGGAAGGAGCGCGCCGATGCGCTGCTGACCGGCAGCGTCAGCCGACTGGCGGACGGCCGCTACGACGTGCGCTTCAGGCTCTGGGACACGCTGCGCGGCCAGGACCTCGGCGGCCTGAGCTTTCCGGTCGCGACCAGCGACTTGCGTCTGGCCGCGCACAAGGTGGCTGACTACGTGTTCGAGAAGCTCACGGGGGCCCCGGGCGTGTTCTCGACCCGGATCGCCTATGTGTCCAGAGGCGGCGGTCGCTACAGCCTGTGGGTGGCCGACGCCGACGGCGAGGGCGCGCAGGCCGCGCTGACCAGCAGCGAGCCGCTGATCTCGCCGGCCTGGTCGCCCAGTGGTTCCCAGCTTGCGTATGTGTCCTTCGAGTCACGCAAGCCGGTCATCTATGTGCACGACATCGCCAGCGGCAAGCGGCGGCCGGTCGCGACCTGGCGCGGCTCCAACTCGGCGCCGGCCTGGTCGCCCGATGGCGGCCGCATGCTGGCCACGCTGACGCTGCCGGGCAACTCGCAGGTCTACCAGATCAGCCCCAACGGCGGCGGCGAGCCCAGGCGGCTGTCGCAGTCGGGCGGGATCGACACCGAGGCGGTCTTTTCGCCCGACGGCGCCTCGATCTACTTCGTCAGCGACCGAGGCGGCTCCCCCCAGATCTACCGGATGGCCGCCGGCGGTGGTAGCGCCGCGCGCGTCACCTTCCAGGGCAGCTACAACATCTCGCCAGCCATCAGTCCCGACGGACGCTGGCTGGCCTACATCGCCCGCATCGGCGGCGCGTTCAAGTTGCAGGTGATGGAACTGGGCAGCGGTAATATCGCGTCTGTCACGGATACCAGCGACGATGAACGGCCCAGCTTCGCGCCCAACAGCCGCCTGATCATGTATGCGACCCGCGTCGGTGGCCGCGAGGCCCTGATGACGACCACGGTCGATGGCCAGATCAAGACCCGGCTGGCCAGCGTGCCCGGCGACATCCGGGAGCCCAGCTGGGGGCCATTCCTGCGCTGACATCCGATCCAACACCGTTTTTTGACCTCCTGAATGAAAATGACTCAAGTCTTTGCACTCCGCGCCACCCGCCTGGCTTCCGTCGCTGCCCTGGCTGCCCTGCTGGCCGCATGCGGCTCCAGCGTCAAGCTCGACGAGGCGCCGGTCTCCGAGCGCAGCGCTGCTGCCGCCGGCAGCACCGAGGGTTCCGCCGGTGCCGGCGGCCTGGGCCAGCGCAGCATCTCCGGCGTTCAGGCCGAAGGCTTCAAGCCCGGCCAGGCGCCCGCCAACGTCGGCCGCGTCGTCTACTTCGAATTCGACAGCTTCGCCGTCCGTCCCGAGTTCAACTCGGTGATCGAAGGCCACGCCAAGTTCCTCAATGGCAACAGCCAGCGCCGCGTCAACCTCGAGGGCCACACCGACGAGCGCGGCGGCCGCGAGTACAACCTGGCGCTGGGCCAGAAGCGCGCCGAGGCCGTGCGCCGCGCGCTGGCCGTTTCGGGCGTCTCCGACGGCCAGATGGAGGCCGTCAGCTACGGCGAGGAAAAGCCGGCGGCACAGGGTGGCGGCGAGGACGCCTGGGCCAAGAACCGTCGCGTCGAGCTGACCTACCGCTGATCCGTCATGGCTAGCCTCTACCCAAACCCTCGTCAGCTGCACGCCAAGTTCTCTCCCGGCCTGTCCGGGCTGGCCTGCGCCGGCCTTCTGGGCCTGGCCGCTGCCTGGCCGGCACAGGCGGCGCTGTTTGGCGATGACGAGGCGCGCAAGGCGATCATCGAGCTGCGCGGCAAGGTCGATGCCAACCGCGCCGCCAGCGATGCCACCCTGGGCGAGCTGCGTCGCCAGCAGGACGAGCAGGGTGCCAACAGTCGCCGTGCGGTGCTCGACATCGCCAACCAGGTCGAGGCGCTGCGCGCCGAGCTGGCTCAGCTGCGCGGGCAGAACGAGCAACTGGTGCGAGAAGTCAGCGAACTGCAGCGCCAGCAGAAGAGTCTGCTGGGCATGCTCGACGAGCGCCTGCGCACGCTGGAGCCGGTGCGCGTCAGCCAGGACGGCATCGAGTTCACCGTGCAGCCGCGCGAGAAGCAGGAGTTCGAGGCGGCCATGGCCGCCTTGCGCCTGTCCGACTTCGACAAGGCAGCCGACCTGTACGGCCAGTTCATGCGTCGCTATCCCGACAGCGGCTATCTGCCGTCTGCGCTCTACTGGCAGGGCAATGCGCGCTATGCCGCGCGCGACTACAAGCCCGCGATCGACAGCTACCGTGCCTTGATCGCCAAGGTGCCCAGCCATGCCCGTGTGCCCGAAGCCATGCTGGCGATCGCCAACTGCCAGCAGGAACTCAAGGATGCCAAGGCGGCACGCCGCACGCTCGAGGAGCTGGCCAAGGCCTATCCCAAGACCGAGGCCGGCATCGCCGCGCGCGAGCGCCTGGCGCGCATGCAGTGATGGATTCGGAGCCGGACCTGGCACAGTTCGAGCGCCGCTTCGGCGGCCTGCGCCGCCTCTACGGCCAGGACGGCGCGCAGCGCATCTTCGACGCCCATGCGATCGTCGTCGGGATCGGCGGCGTGGGTTCCTGGACTGCCGAGGCTTTCGCGCGCAGCGGGGTGGGGCGCATCACGCTGGTCGACCTCGACCATGTCAGCGAGTCCAACACCAACCGCCAGATCCACGCGCTGACCTCGACTCACGGACAGGCCAAGGTCGAGGCGATGCGCGAGCGCATCCTGCAGATCAACCCGCAGGCGCAGGTGCAGCTGATCGACGACTTCGTCACGCCGGACAACTGGCTGGACTGCCTGGGGCAGGCGGCGCTGCGGCCGGGCGAGCGCCTGGCCGTGGTCGACGCCTGCGACCAGGTCCGGGCCAAGACCGCGATGGCGGCCTGGGCGCTGCGCCAGCGCGCGCTCTTTGTCACTGTGGGCGCCGCAGGAGGCAAGAGGCTCGCGCACGCGGTAGAGCTGGCCGACCTGGCCGAGACCACGCATGACCCGCTGCTGGCGCAGCTGCGCTACCGGCTGCGGCGCGAGCATGGTGCGCCGCGCCAGGGGCCGATCAGGGTCGCCTGCGTCTTCAGCCGCGAGGCGGTCGCGCCTCCGGACGAGTCCTGCGTGCTGCCGGGAACGAGCGACGGCACGCTCAACTGTCATGGCTATGGCTCCATGGTCAGCGTCACCGCCACCTTCGGCCTGGCCGCGGCGGGCTGGGTCATGGATGGCTGGGCGCGCGGACAGGGAATCTGCAAAAATCCGCAGCCGAAAGCGAAAAATCCGGCAAATCCCGCTAGAATTCTGACCTCAGCAAGCGGCTGATTGCCGACTTGCACCGATCAAGGTCGGGTCGTTAGCTCAGTTGGTAGAGCAGTAGACTTTTAATCTATTGGTCGCAGGTTCGAATCCTGCACGACCCACCACCCTTCAAAGCCCGTGTTCCCGCAAGGACATGGGTTTTGTCGTTTCTGGCGCTAACATGGTGGCATGAAGACACTACGCTCCACCTGCGCGGCGCTGGCGCTCGGCCTGGCTGCGCTGTCGCTCCCGGCCCTGGCAGCCGGCGAACCCCCGCCACTGCAGGCCATCGCAAGGCTGGACCTGCAGCGCTATCTCGGCCACTGGCACGAGATCGCCCGCACGCCGAACTGGTTCCAGCAGAAATGCGCCAGCAACACCAGCGCAGAGTATTCGCTCCATCCCGGTGGCACGCTGCGCGTCGTCAACCGCTGCCGCATGGCCGATGGCGGCCTCAACGAGGCCGTCGGCGAAGCCAGGCGCGTCGGAGCTGCGGATTCGGCGCAACTGCAGGTGCGCTTCGCGCCGGCCTGGCTGTCCTGGCTGCCGGTGGTCTGGGGCGACTATTGGGTGATCGACATCGATCCGGACTACCAGCTGGTCGCCGTCAGCGAGCCCAAGCGCGACTATCTCTGGGTGCTGGCCCGCCAGCCGCAGGTCGACGAGCAGGCCTACCAGGCGCTGCTGCAGCGCCTGCAGCAGAAGGGCTTCGACCTGTCCCGACTGCAGCGTTCGCCGCAGCGCTGAATTCCGGCGCGCCGTGATCGCATAGACTTGAGGCAATGTCCTCCCATCACTACCACCTCTATGCGATCGGCAACGCGCTGGTCGATACCGAATACGAAGTCTCCGACGCCGAGCTGCAGGCCATGGGCGTCGACAAGGGCCACATGACGCTGATCGAC
>JBDLTM010000077.1:0-9032 GCA_039805805.1 Pseudomonadota bacterium
GTAGCCGTTGTCCCACTGGGTAGGATGGGTGGTCCAGGCGCCCTCGACGCCGCTGGTCACGGTGTCGCGACCGACGCCACGGCTCTGGTGGTTCATCCAGCCCAGGCCCTGTTCCTCGACATCGGCACCTTCCGGGGCCGGGCCCAGGTTGGCCGCGCTGCCATTGCCGTGCGCCTTGCCGACGGTATGGCCGCCGGCGGTCAGTGCCACGGTTTCCTCGTCGTTCATCGCCATGCGGGCAAAGGTCACGCGCATGTCACGCGCGGTCTTGAGCGGATCGGGCTGGCCGTCGACGCCCTCGGGGTTGACGTAGATCAGGCCCATCATCACGGCGGCCAGCGGGTTTTCCAGCTCGCGCTCGCCCGAGTAGCGGCTGCCCTCGCCGCCGCTCTTTTGCAGCCATGCCTTCTCGGAGCCCCAGTAGATGTCCTTCTCGGGGTGCCAGATGTCCTCGCGGCCGAAGGAGAAGCCGAAGGTCTTGAAACCCATCGATTCGTAGGCGACGTTGCCTGCCAGGATCATCAAGTCGGCCCAGCTGATCCTGTTGCCGTACTTCTTCTTGATCGGCCACAGCAGGCGGCGCGCCTTGTCGAGGTTGCCGTTGTCGGGCCAGGAGTTGAGCGGCGCAAAGCGCTGGTTGCCGGTGCCGGCGCCGCCGCGGCCGTCGGCGATGCGGTAGGTGCCGGCCGCGTGCCAGGCCATGCGGATCATCAGGCCGCCGTAGTGGCCCCAGTCGGCCGGCCACCAGGGCTGGCTGTCGGTCATCAGCGCGGTCAGGTCTTTTTTCAGCGCGGCGACGTCGAGCTTCATGACTTCATCGCGGTAGTTGAAGCCCGGCAGCGGATGGGTCTTGCTGTCGTGCTGGTGCAGGATGTCGAGGTTGAGGGTCTCGGGCCACCAGTCCATCCTGGCCATGCTGCCCGAGGTCACGCCTCCATGCATCACGGGGCATTTTCCTGCTGAACTCGCATTCTGGTTGTCCATATCACTCTCCTTTGCAGATAGGGTCGGACGGCGCATGCGGTCGCCCGGGTAAGGCACTTGCAGTTGCCAGTGATCAGCAGATATCAATCTGATATTGGCCTGAACCACTATAGCGATGAACGCATTCCAGCGGGGATTTCCTGGCGACATTGGTTCAATCCTCGCGATAGGAAAACCTCATCAACGCAGGGTGGACAGCCTGTCGGCAATTCCAGCCCGACCGGGCCAGAAAAAAAGCGACCCGGGAGTCGGGTCGCTTTTGCGGGGAGGCTGGAGGGGCTGTGCAGCCCTCCGAGGCCCTGGTGGATCAGGCCTTCTTGGCGTAGGCGCTGCACCAGCCCGAGGCCGACACCTGCTTGCCGGCGAACAGCGGGCAGCCGCCGGCCTTGGAGCCGGCCGCGCCCTGGTAGAGCGCGCAGTTGGAGCAGTTCTGGCCCTTGACATACTTGGCGTGGCTGACCTTGGTGGCGTCGGCCTTGTAATTCAGGGCTGCGGCCTGCGACGATGCCTCGTCGACCATGGCCTGTGCCTGGGCCTGCGAGGCCAGCGCGAGCGCACCGGTGGCGGTGGCCAGTTGCATCATGAATACGCGACGGTTGCTTTGCATGGTGGGGTTCCTGTAAGTTGGAGAGGGTGGTCAGGCTGCTACCCGGCCAGCCCGAAGATTACCCGCTATCGATTGAACGGAGTCGGACCTGGGGCGTTGTCAGTGTTCTGCTGCAACCACGGCAGCGGGAAGCTGGCTTACCTGTCGAGGATAACCTGTTTACCGGGGGAAAAATTGACCTGGATCAAGTCATACTGATCGGGGTATGGGGTGCGTGCTGCCCTCGCGATGGGAGACTCCGCTTCCGCTCAGTTGCAATGCGTTCGCGTCGAGCTGCGCATCACCTGCAGCGTGACATGGTCGATGTCGAAGCGCTGCTGCAGCAGCTCGCTGGCCTGGTGGAAGAAGGCATCGTCCGGCAGTCCGGCCGGCATGTCGAGATGGGCTGTCAGCGCGGTGCGAGAGCTGCCGATGGCCCAGACATGCAGGTCATGGACGCGTTCGACGCCCGGCAGGCCCTGCAGGCAGGCCCGCACCGCATGGAAGTCGACATGGGCCGGCACGCCGTCGAACAGCAGGTGCAGCGACTGGCGGAACAGGCCCCAGGTGCCTGCCACGATCACCAGCGCGATCAGCAGGCTCACCACCGGATCGATCCAGTTCCAGCCCAGCCACAGCGCCAGCCCGCCCGCCACCACCACGCCGGCCGACACCAGCGCGTCGGCCGCCATGTGCAGGAAGGCGCCGCGGATGTTGAGATCGTGCTCGCCGCCGCGCATGAAGAGCAGGGCGGTGGCGGTGTTGACGACGATGCCGATCGCGGCGACGGCCATGATGGTCAGACCATCGGTCGGCTGCGGAGCCTGCAGCCGCTGCACGGCTTCCCAGGCGAGCGAGCCCATCGCGAACAGCAGCAGTAGCGCGTTGATGAAGGCGGCCAGGAGGGAGGCGCGCTGCCAGCCGTAGGTGTGGCGCGCATCGGGGCGCAGGCGGCCGGCCAGCGCGCCGCCCCAGGCCAGCACCAGGCCGGCGACATCGCTCAGGTTGTGACCCGCATCGGCCAGCAGCGCGAGCGAGCCGACCTGCCAGCCGAACCAGGCCTCGATGGCCACGAACAGCAGGTTCAACGAGATGCCGATGGCAAAGGCCCGGTCGAAGCTGGCCGGAGCATGGGAGTGCTGATGGCCGTGAGCGTGGCCGTGCTTGTGCTGGTGATCATGGCCATGACGGTCATCGGCATGGTGAGGATGGTGATGACTCATGGCCTGATTGTGCAGCTGGGTGCTGCCGTCGATGAAGAAATGGCTTGTCAGTAGCAGCAGCCGCCACTGCCGCAATTGCTTGAGCGGCAATCACCGCCAGCTGGATTTGAAGAGGTCGAGACCGGCTCGAGCAGCCCGATGCCGGCCTTGAGCCCGGCGCGCACCAGCAGTTCCTCGGGGATCACCTCGTAGGACTGGCCTTCGACTTCGAGCGTGCGGCAGTCCTGGTCGCCGCAGGCCTCGCAGCAGGGGCTGGCGCCGGTCTGCGCGCCGAGCCAGGCCTCCAGCGGCCGGCCGTCGATCCAGATCCGGTTCGACTCGGCAGGCTGCTGCAGGAAGTCCTGCTGGTCGAGCGAGCGGCATTCGAGCACCGGCTGCACGCCGAGCGGCTCCAGCACGGTCCTGAGCCGTTCGACGGCGCGCCGTAACGATTCGCCGGTGCCCTGGCAGCGCGGGCAGGTGTCACGCTGCTCGTCGAGCAGGCGTTGCCAGACTATGGTCAAGGATTGCATCGCGGTTCTCCCGACGGGCGGGGCGCAGAAAGACCCCGCCATGACGCCACGATAGCAGCTTGGCCCGGCTGGCGCGAGTCCTGCGATCAGGCGGCCAGCCGGCCCCCGGCGCCGATGCTCCATTGCCGCTGGTGGAAGCCGGCCACCGAGGGCCGGTGCGCGATCGAGACCAGGGCGCCGCCCTGCGCGTGCACCAGCGCCAGCAGCCGCTGGTAGACCTGCTGCTCCGACTGGACGTCGAGCGCGCTGGTGCACTCGTCGGCGAACAGCCAGCGCGGCTTCTTGAGCAGTGCGCGCGCGACCGCGAGGCGCTGCTGCTCGCCGCCCGACAGCTTCTGGCCCCAGGCGTCCTCGGTGTCGAGCTTGTCGGCCAGCTGCGGCAACAGCGCGTCGTGCAGTGCCTGCTGCAGCTCGGCGTCGCCGTAGCGCTCGGCCTGCGCCGGGTAGGCCAGCGCATCGCGCAGCTTGCCGTTGGGGAAATAGGGCCGCTGCGGCAGGAACATCGCGTCCTGCCCGAAGCCGGCCGGCAGCTCGACGCGGCCGCTCGCATAGGGCCAGATGCCGGCCAGGGTGCGGAACAGCGAGGACTTGCCGCTGCCCGAAGGGCCCTGCAGCAGCACGCTGTCGCCCGGCCTCAGCACCAGGCCCGCGCCCTGCAGCAGCACGCGGCCGTCCGGCAGCGACAAGGTCAGGTCCTCCAGGCGCAATTCGTCGCCGCTGCCGGCCGCCAGCGTGGCCTGGCCGTTGGCGGCCTTCAGGCTGTCCTCGAAGCCGGTCAGACGGTCGGTGGTGGCGCGCCAGCGCGCCAGCGCGTCGTAGTTGTCGACGAACCAGGACAGCGCATCCTGCACCCGGCCGAAGGCCGAGGCGATCTGCATCAGCTCGCCGAGCTGGATCGCGCCGCTGAAGAAGCGCGGCGCCGCCACCACGAAGGGGAACACCACGGCGGCCTGGTTGAAGCCGACGGTGAACCAGGTCAGGCGCTTCTGCGCCTTGATCAGCGCCAGGTAGTTGCTCAGCACCGCGCCGAAATGGCCGCCGAGCTGGCGCTGCTCGACCGGCTCGCCGCGGTCGAGCGCGATCGCCTCGCTGTACTCGCGCACCCGCACCAGGTGGTGGCGGAAGTCGGCCTCGCGCTTCTGCTGCGCGAAGTTCAGGCCGATCAGCGGGCGGCCGATGTAGTGCGTCAGCACGCTGCCGACCAGCGCGTAGATCACCGCCATCCAGACCATGAAGCCGGGGATGTCCCAGTCGCTGCCGTTGAACGAGAAGCCGAAGCTGCCCGACAGGCCCCACAGGATGCCGACGAAGCTCGCCAGCGTGACGCAGGCGTTGAGCAGGCCCATGCTCAGGCCCACGGCCGCAGCGGTGAACATGCCGAGGTCCTCCTGGATGCGCTGGTCCGGGTTGTCGGGCAGCTTGGCGTCCTCGCGCGTGAAGCGCATCAGCTCGAGCCGGTAGAAGGCCTTGCCGCCGAGCCAGCGCTCCATCACATGCGCGGTCATCCAGGCGCGCCAGCGGATCTCGAGCAGCTGGGTCAGGTAGAAGCGGTAGACCGCGATCAGGATGTAGCCGAAAGCGAGACCGGTGAAGCGCGCGAGCTGCTGCCAGAACACCTCGGCATTCTTGTTCTGCAGCGCGTCGTAGAAGACCCGGTTCCACTCGTTGATCAGCACCAGCATGTAGACCGCGCCCAGGTTGAGCGCGATGATGGCCGCCAGCAGGCCGCGCGCCTTCCATTTCTGGTCGGAGCCGAAGTAGGGGGATGACAGCGCCCAGGCGCGGGCGGCGAAATGGCGGAACTGGCTCAGCTTGTGGATCAGGCTCATGGGGGATCAGGGGTTGGCGATGCCGGTGGCGACATGGCCGGACGGCACATGGAGCGCGGCGGATTCGATATGGCCGGTCTGGTCGTCGAAGAAGAAGTCGGGCTCGAACTCGCGCAGGAATTCGCCCTTGGGCAGGCCGCCGAGGAACATGGCCTCATCGACCTCGATGTTCCAGTCCATCAGGGTCCGGATGGCGCGCTCGTGCGCCGGTGCGCTGCGCGCCGTGACCAGCGCGGTGCGCAGCTTCATGCCGGCATGCTCGGCATGCTGCAGCTTCTGCAGGGCTTCGAGCAGCGGCTTGAACGGGCCGCCCGGCAGTGGCTGGTCGGCGCGGTCGACCTCGTGCTGCTGGAAGGCGCCCAGGCCCTGCGCCTGGTAGACGCGCTCGGCCTCGTCGGAGAACAGCACCGCGTCGCCGTCGAAGGCGATCCGGACCTCGTTCGGGTGCGCGTCGCTGGCGTGCACCGATTGCGGATAGACCTGCGCCGCCGGCACGCCGGCCTCGAGCGCGGCGCGCACGTCGCTCAGGTGGGTCGACAGGAACAGCGTGGCGCGCAGCGGGCGCAGGTAGCGCCAGGGCGGCTGGCCGCGCGTGAAGACGCCGCGCTCGATCGGCAGGCCGTAGTGGCGCGCCGATCTGAACACGCGCATGCCCGAGACCGGGTCGTTGCGCGACAGGATCACCACCTCGACGCGCTGCTCGCCGGGCGAGTTGAAGCTCAGCAGCTTGCGCACCAGCGAGAAGGCGACGCCGGGCTTGGCGGGCTGCTCCAGGCGCGCGAGCTGCAGCTGCATGTAGGCGCGGTCGTCGGCCTGCTCGAAGACGAGGTTCTCCTCCTCGAAGTCGAACAGCGCGCGCGAGGAGATCGCGACGACGAGCTGGCCTTCCAGTGTGGCGGGCATGGGGACTCCTGTGGTGGTAGCCCCGCTAGCTTAGCGGCTGCGGAGACTCATTTCACGAGCTGGTTGAGCTGGATGATGGGCAGCAGCACCGCGAGCACGATCAGCATCACGACCAGGCCCATGGCGACGATCAGCAGCGGCTCGAGCAGCGTGGCCAGGCGCAGCGAGCGGCGCTGGACCTCGGCGCCGAGCTGGGTGGCGGCGCGCTCGAGCATGGCCGGCAGCTGGCCGGTCTGCTCGCCCAGGCGCGCGAACATCGCGATCAGGCCGGGGAAGCGCTTCTTCGACGCCAGCGCGCCGGCCAGCGGCGCGCCCTCGCGCACCAGCACCAGCGCGTCGAGCGCGTCGGCGCGCAGCGCGCGGTTGTGCAGCGTCTCGGCAGCGGTCTGCAGCGCGCGCAGGATCGGCACGCCGGCGCCGGCCAGCAGCGCGAGCGTGGCGGCGAAGCGCGCCGCGTTGTAGCCGCGCGCGATGCGACCGACCAGCGGCAGCTTGAGCCAGGCCGCGTCCATGCGCTCGCGCAGGGACTCGACGCGGCGCGCCTGCGCCAGCGCCAAGCCGCCACCGGCCAGCAGCAGAGCGGCCAGCCAGCCCCAGTGCCGCACCAGGTCGCTGAGCCAGAGCATGACCACGGTCAGGACGGGCAGCGCGCGCTTGCTGCCGGCGAACACGTTGGCGACCTGGGGCACGACATAGCTCATCAGGAACACCACGATGACGATGGCGAACAGCGTGACGATGGCCGGGTAGAGCGCGGCCGAGATCAGCTTGTTGCGCAGCGCCTCGCGCTCCTCGAGGTCGTCGGCGAGGCGCTCGAGCACGATGCCGAGGTCGCCGCCCTGTTCGCCCGCCGCGATCACGGCGCGGTAGCTGGGGTCGAACTCGCGCGGGAACTGGCCCAGCGCGCGCGCGAAGCTGCTGCCGGCATTGACCTCGGCGCGCAGGCTGGCGACCAGGCGCTGCTGCTCGGGGCTGTCGGCCTCGTCGGCCAGCGCCGCGAGCGCGCGCTCGAGCTGCAGGCCCGAGCTGACCAGGCCGGCAAGCTGGCGCGTCCAGACCGCCAGCGCGCTGTTGTTGAAGGTGCGGGAGCGCCAGAGCTGGCGGTTCCAGCCGCTGGCAGGGGCCTCGTCGCTGGCCATGGCGGCGCTGACCTCGAGCGGGATCAGTGCGCGCTGGCGCAGCTGGGCCCGCGCAGCGCGGGCGCTGTCAGCCTCGATCAGGCCGTCCTGCTGGCGCCCGCTGCTGTCGAGCGCCTGGTAGCGGTAGGCGGGCATCGAGGCCGGCTCAGGCCGCCAGGGCGCTGGGCTGGCCGAAGGCCTCGGCATGCGCCTGCACGGCGATGTCGAGCGAGCGCTTGCGCAGCTCGAGGTCGAAGATGTCGCTGACGAAGATGAACTCGTCGGCGCGCGTCAGCTCGGCCATCCTGGCCAGGCCGGCGCGCACCGTCTCGGGGCCGCCGATCACGGCGGCGGCGAGGAAGTCGTGGATCGCGTCCTGCATGTGCGACGGCAGGCTGGCCATGAAGCCCTCGACCGGCGGCTGCAGCGGCACGCGGCGGCCGGTCAGGATGCCGAGCACGCGATGGTAGTTGCTGCTGGCGAGGTATTCGGCCTCGGCATCGGTCGGCGCGGCGACCAGCGGCACGCCGACGATCACATAGGGCTTGGCTAGTGTCGCCGACGGACGGAAGTTGCGGCGGTAGAGCTCGACCGCCTGCAGCAGCTGGCGCGGCGCGAAATGCGAGGCGAAGGCGTAGGGCAGGCCGCGCTCGGCCGCGAGCTGGGCCGAATACAGGCTGGAGCCGAGCAGCCAGATCGGCACCTGGGTGCCGGCGCCGGGCATGGCGACGACGCGCTGGCCCGGCTGCATGGGACCCAGCAGCTGCTGCAGCTCGGCGACGTCGTTCGGGAAGTCCTCCTCGGACTCGTGGCGGCCGCGGCGCAGCGCGCGCATCGTCAGGCCGTCGGTGCCGGGCGCGCGTCCCAGGCCGAGGTCGATGCGGCCGGGAAAGAGCTCGGCCAGGGTGCCGAAGGCCTCGGCGACGACCAGCGGCGCGTGATTCGGCAGCATGATACCGCCCGCGCCGACGCGGATGGTCGAGGTCGCGCCCGCGACATGGCCGACCAGCACCGCGGTCGAGGAGCTGGCCACGTTGGGCATATTGTGGTGCTCGGCCAGCCAGTAGCGGGTGAAGCCAAGCTGCTCGGCGTGCTGGGCGGTCTTGCGCGCGATCGCGATCGCGTCGGCGACGGTGCTGCCCTGGCGGATCGTGACCAGGTCGAGCATGGAGAGGGCGGGTGCGGTGATCATGTTTGAGGCTGTCTGGTTGATAAGCGTATTTTCGCGCACTCGGGTGAAAGGGTTCTGTCGCGCTCCGGCCTGGGGGTATTGAGCCTGCTGGCCGTCAGACTCAGTCCCGCGTCACGCGCAGCATTTCCTCGCGGCTGGTGATGCCGTCGCGAACCAGGCGCTCGCCGTCGTCTCGCATCAGCACCATGCCGCCCTCGAGCGCATGCCGCCTGATCTCGGCCTCGGGGGCGCGGCGGTGGATCTGGGCCCGGATCGCGTCGTCTGCGACCAGGAGCTCGAAGATGCCGGTGCGGCCCTGGTAGCCGCTCTGGCCGCAGGCGCCGCAGCCATCACCGTGGCATTCGGTGCAGAGCTTGCGCACCAGGCGCTGCGCCAGCACGCCGAGCAGCGAGCTGCTGAGCAGGAAGGGCTCGATCCCCATGTCGGTCAGGCGCGTGATGGCGCTGGCGGCGTCGTTGGTGTGCAGCGTGGCGAGCACCAGGTGGCCGGTCAGCGAGGCCTGGATCGCGATCTGAGCGGTCTCGAAGTCGCGGATCTCGCCGATCATGATGACGTCCGGATCCTGGCGCAGGATGGCGCGCAGCGCCTTGGCGAAGGTCAGCTCTATCCTGGCGTTGACCTGGGTCTGGCCGATGCCGGGCAGCTCGTACTCGATCGGATCCTCGACCGTCATGATGTTGCGCGG
>JBDLTM010000078.1:0-9018 GCA_039805805.1 Pseudomonadota bacterium
CGTCCCAAGTGGCGGCAACGTTTTCCGGGCGATGTTCCCGATCAGAAGTGGACCTTGGTCGTCGGAAGGCCACGCTTCGGTCTGTGTACCCACGAGAACCACCTACATCTCTGGGCAGACGAAGAGGAAGTTCGCAGCAATTGTGCGCTGGCGGGTTCAACGGAGTTCTGGGAAGTCTGGCGGACAGATCGTGCCGGCTTCAAGCGTCAGCTTCGCTACACCCGACCTCTGGACTTCGATGGCCGGAACCCTCCGGATGATCACCCGCTGCATGACACGCATCCCCTTGTGCAGTTCATTCAAGCAATAGCCCAACGCTTCCGTGCACCGGACGAGAGCCTGCCCGGAGTCACAGCCCCGACTCGGCTCGAACTCGACGAACCGGAGGGATTCTCCGTTATCTACCCCTGCCTTTTCGAGGAGGACAACGGTGATGGAGGCGGTCCCAACATGGAGAATAACCCCGGTGGTCAGGTGGATCTTCAAGGAACCCCCGCGCCGCCGAGCAGTGCTAAGCGATCGAAGCAACGCAGGCCGAGCGAGGTTGCGCTCCCCGCAGCCGGAATTTCATCCGCCAATTCGATGCTTCAAGTGTTGCGTGACCTTGCCATTGGCCGCGTGAGACAGGTCATCGACACCTTCGATGAGTCCGGACTGAACGACTGGATCATGTCCACGGGCTACGCTGGTGCGGCGGCGCCCCACAGCGACACGCCAGACCTGTTCGTCGTCTACGCGGCCAGCCTGACTAACGCCGGAGGTGTCAAGCCCGACCCGGATGCGTTCGGGGAGATGATCGGCAGCGTGGTGCGCCAGAGGCTTGTCGGGAACACCATGAGGGACGCTCCAGATCTTCGCGAACTTGCTGCAGCCTGCCAAGGCCCTATCCGGAATCGGCCCCTTGGTGGCCTCTTCGACCAGGATATTGCACGCATTGCTGACGGCCACCCGTCACCTCGACCGCTGATGCTCGGTCTGCTGCGCAGTGTCCTGTCATTCTGGAACTGGCTTAGGCGACACCATCAAGGTCGCGCAGACGTCATGCACAGGACGTTCAGTCACGAATTTACAGCCGGGGAGGTGCCCAGCGAGGAGGTCTTCAGCATACTGAAAGAACTGGATGGACTACCCTGGATGGGCATCGCGACAGCGGCGAACTTCATCAAGGACTCGCAGGTCCCCGGTCTGTGGGAGATGAACTTGTCGCCTTCTGACACAGCCAACCGTCTGGCAGGCTGGTTCGTCAAGCCGGATCTTCATGTTTCCAGGTTGATGGCCTACATCACGGGCAGACATACCACCCATGACCTGCGCCAACTCAACCAGAACCAAGCGTTGATGGCATTCCTGGGCGAACCACGTCCTAACTTTCAAGGCAGCGGCGCCATGCATCACGGCAGCCTGGAAATGCAGGTGATTGCCGACGTTCATGAGTGGGCGGTGGCTGCGGGTACGGCTCCACTAGAAATTGACAGGCTGCTCTACCTGATTGGTGTCCGGGAGACCAAGGTGGAGGGAGTGTCTGTGAGCGTGCCCTGGTATCCGTCCTTCATGAGCGAAGTCGACGCAGCCCTGGCTCGCGGCGTACGGCGCAAGTCGTGACGACAGCGATTGCCGCTGGAGCAATTTTCTGGTTCGTCAGAATCAGCCCGGATGGGATGGCGAGACGACATCACGAGGGCGGGCAGTGAGAGCGACGGCAGGGGATTGACTCGCTGCAGACAGTTGTCTTTCAGATCTTCTGGCCGCTGGAATCCAATCCCGTTGACAAACATAAACACGACAGAAATTGTCGCACAGATCCGCGAAACTCACAGACGCCTCACCAACGGTTGACGGACTCGACGCTTTATCACCATGAACCCTCACACCACGCCCATCAAGCCCGGCTTCATCGCCCTGCACGGCAACCGACTCGAGGATCTGGCCCAGACCGTCATCGAGTGGCTCCACTCGAACCCCCTGGGGCCTCTGGAGGAGGAGGTCGTGCTGGTGCAGAGCAACGGCATGGCCGAGTGGTTCAAGACGGAGATGGCCCGCCGCGCCCGGGTCTGCGCGGCAACCCGGGTCGAGCTCCCCAACCGTTTCCTCTGGAGCACCTACCGCCAGGTGCTGGCCCCCGAGCCGGTCCCGCGCGACTCGCCGCTGGACAAGGTGCCGATGACCTGGCGGCTGATGAAGGCACTGCCCGGCCTGTTGGAATTGGCCGAGTTCGCCCCCGTCCAGGGCTACCTCAAGGACGAGGCGGGCGAGCGGCTGCTGCCGCTGGCCAGCAAGCTGGCCGACCTGTTCGACCAGTACCAGAACTACCGCGCCGACTGGCTGGAGGACTGGGCCGGTGGCCGCGACCAGCTGCGCCAGGCCGACGGCCGGCTGCTGCCGGTGCCCGACGAGCAGCGCTGGCAGCCGCTGTTGTGGCGAGCCGTGCTGCAGGCCATGGATGAGCGCGAGCAGGGCTCGATCCGGCCCCGGCTGCACCAGGCGGCGCTGAAGCGCCTGCAAGGGCCGGAGACCTTTGCCGGTCGGGTCGCGCGCCGGGTCGTGCTGTTCGGCATGAGCCACCTGCCGGGCTCGACGCTGGAGGCGATGGCCGCGCTCAGCCGCCACAGCCAGGTCATCCTGGCCGTGCCCAATCCCTGCCGCTACTACTGGGGCGACATCATCGAGGGCCGCGAGCTGCTGCGTGCCCGCCGCCGGCGGCAGGCGGACAAGGGGCTCGACCTCTCCACCGTCAACCTGGAGGACATGCACCAGCATGCCCATCCGCTGCTGGCCGCCTGGGGTCGGCAGAGCCGCGACTACATCCGGCTGCTCGATGCCCATGACGATGCGCAGGCCACCCGCAGCGACTTCAACCTGCCGCGCATCGACCTGTTCGACAGCAGCGAGGAGGATGGCGCAACGCCCTTGCTGCGGCGCATCCAGAACCGCATCCTCGACCTCGAACCCGTCCCGGCCGAGCGACAGGCCGAATCGCTGGCCAGCGAGGACCGCTCGGTCGTCTTCCATGTCGCCCACGGCCCGGTGCGCGAGCTCGAGATCCTGCACGACCAGTTGCTTCAGCTCATCCGCAGCCGCGAGGCGCAGGGCCGGCCGCTTGCGTTGCGCGACGTCGTGGTCATGGTGCCCGACATCGAGCCGATGGCCCCCGCAATCCGGGCCGTGTTCGACCAGTACCCGCGCCGCGATCCGCGCCATATCCCGTACGACATCGCGGACCTGAGCGCCAAGTCCACCAGCCCGGTCATCGCAGCCCTCGAATGGCTGCTGAGGCTGCCCGCGCAGCGCTGCCGCCTCAGCGAGCTGGTGGACCTGCTGGAAGTGCCGGCCGTTGCAGATCGCCTGTACCTGTCGCAGGAGGATCTGCCCAGGCTGACGCAATGGATGGCGGGCGCCGGCGTCCGCTGGGGCCTGAACCGGGAGCACCGCGAAGGGCTGGGACTGCAGGCCTGCGAAGACGCCAACAGTGCCTGGTTCGGCCTGCAGCGCATGCTGCTGGGCTACGCGACCGGCTCGCTGGACATGCTGCCTGACGCGAGCGGCTGGGATGACATCGAGCCCTATGACGAGATCGGCGGACTCGACGCCGAACTCGCCGGCGTGCTGGCACAGCTGGTCCAATCCCTGATCGACTGGCTTGAGCTGGCGGCCCAGCCCGCCACCCCGTCCGAGTGGGTGGCGCGCGGGCGCAATCTGCTGGGAGGCCTGTTCCTGGCCAGCAACGAGCAGGACCGCGACGCGGTCGCCGCCCTGAGCGACGCCTTGACGCACTGGCTCGGTGCCTGCCGGCAGGCCGGTTTCCAGGATCCGGTGGAGTTTTCGGTCTTCGGCCAGGCCTGGATCGAAGCGCTGAACCCTCCCAGCCTCCAGCAGCGCTTCCGCGCTGGTGGCGTGACGTTCTGCTCGCTGATGCCGATGCGGGCGATCCCCTTCGATGTCGTCTGCCTGCTGGGCATGAACGACGGCGACTACCCGCGCCGCGGCATGCGCAACGACTTCGACCTGATGGGACTGCCAGGCCAGCACCGGCCGGGTGACCGCTCGCGCCATCTGGACGACCGCCAGCTGATGCTGGAGGCGCTGCTGTCGGCGCGCAGCCTGCTCTACGTCAGCTGGAGCGGCTTCAGCGCACTGGACAACAGCGAGCATCCCCCTTCCGTGCTGGTGTCCCAGCTGCGCGACTACATGGCGGCGGTCTGGGGCGATGCTGCAGTGAAGGAGCGCACGACAGAACACCCGCTGCAGCCTTTCAGCCGCCGCTATTTCGAGCAGGGCTCCCGACTGCAGACCTTCGTGCACGAATGGCACGCCCTGCATCAGGCGGACCGCCCAGGAGAAGCGGTCGTTGCGGTACCGCCCCTGCCGCCCTTCGTGCCCGACCCCGTCGCGCCGCTGACGCTGCAGCGGCTGGCCGCCTTCCTGCGCAACCCGGTCAAGGTGTTCTTCCGCGAGCGCCTGGGCGTGGTGTTCGAGGACCTGAACGAGGAGATCCCCGACGACGAGGCGTTCACGATCGACGGGCTGGTGCACTACCAGCTGATCCGCGACCAGGTCCGTGACTGGCCCGACGCCACCCGCGCACAGGGGCTGACGCAGGCCGTGCCGGACAGCCTCAAGCGCCTGCGTCGCAGCGGTGCCCTGCCGATGGCAGGCTTTGGCGACCTGAAGCAGAACGAGCTGCTCGACACCCTCAGTGGCATGACACATGCCTGGCTGGCGGCCGGCCAGGATTACCCGGTCGCGCTCGAGCGCAAGCCGGTGGAAGTCGAACACCTCGTCGACGGCACAAGCCGGGTGCTGCTGCGCGACTGGATCGACCAGGTGCACCAGCGGGCCGACGACGTCCCATGCGCGGCCGGGGGCACCTGGCTGCGGCTGGAGCCGGGCCGCCTTTTGGGCGACAAAGGAAGCCTGCGTCCCGACAAGCTGCTCGACGCCTGGATCCGCTCGCTGGCAGCGGCCGCCTGCGGACATGAGCTCGACGGGCTGCTGGTGGGCCAGGACGCCACGCTGCACATCCGCGCGATGACGCCGGATCAGGCACGGCCGGTCCTGGACAGCCTGCTGCAGCTCTGGTTCGATGGCATGCAGTTTCCCCTGCCCCTGCCCCTGAAGACGGCGCTTGCGCTCGCCGGCGGGCTGCAGGGCACGAACGGTCCCGAGTCGGTGTACGAAGGCAGCGAATTCGGCAGCAGCCGTCCCGAGGTCAGGGAGCCCTGTCTGGCCCGGCTCTACCCGAGCTACGAGGCGCTGGCCGCCGACGGACGGCTGCAGCAGCTGGCCGTACAGGTCCATGCCCAGCTGCTGGACTGGGTGAAGGAGCATGTGCGACAGGTCAAGCGCCCCGAGCCTCAGCACGCCTGACCTCACCTGCCAGGAAGCCCTCCATGACACAGACTCCCAGCGCCATGCCCGATGCACTGATTGCCGAACGTTTTCCCCTGTGGGGCAGCCGCCTGATCGAAGCCAGTGCCGGCACCGGCAAGACCTGGACCATCGCCGCGCTCTACCTGCGCCTGGTGCTCGGCCACGGGGACGCCGAATCGGCCTTCGGCCGTCCCCTGGCCCCGTCCGAGATCCTGGTGATGACCTTCACCAAGGCGGCCACGCGCGAGTTGTCCGACCGCATCCGCAAGCGACTGCTGCAGGCGGCCCGGTGCTTCCGCGGCGAGCAGGCGGTCGACGACAAGGATACTTTCCTCGCCCGGGTGATGCAGGACTATCCGCCCGGCCCGGCGCGCAACCAGGCGGCCTGGCGGCTGGCCATGGCTGCCGAGAGCATGGACGAGGCCAGCGTGTTCACCATCGACGCCTGGTGCCAGCGCATGCTGCGCGAGCACGCCTTCGACAGCGGCAGCCTGTTCGACGAGGAACTGGTGGCCGACGAGCAGGCCCTGCTGGTCGAGGCGGTCCAGGACTACTGGCGCAGCGAATGCTATCCGCTCCCAGCAGACCTGCTGCAGCAGGTGCTCGGCATCTGGAAGGGCATCGACGCCCTGCGCGACGATGTGAAGCGGCTGCTGCCGTTGCGGATCGAGACGCAGTCGCCGGAGCAGTCGCTACAGGACCTGATCGCGGGCTGGACAAGCGCCGTCCCCTTGCTGGCCGAGCGCGTCGAGCGCGTGGCAGAGATGAAGCAATGGCTCGAGCTGGAGCTGCGCGATCGGCCGGGACACTGGAACGGCAACAAATTGCGAGCCACCAGTGTCGCGAAATGGTTCGACCAGCTGACGGAATGGGCCAAACAGAAGACGCCCCTTTGCCTGCCCGACCTGGGAACCGGTCTGGCGCGCCTGACCCCTGGCGGCCTGCTGGCCGCACGCATCAAGGCGGCGCCGGAGGTGGCGATACCGCAGGCTTTCGGATGGTTCGAGGGCCTGGTCAAGCAGGCGGCCGACCATCCGTTCAAGCCCCTGCTGCGCCGTCATGCGGCCGGTCAGGTGGCGCGGCGCATGGCCCGGCTCAAGCGCCAGACTCGCAGCTTCGGCTTTGCCGACATGCTCGACCGCCTGGGGGCTGCCCTGCAGGGCGCACACGGCGCGCGGCTGCGCGAGCGCATCCTGCAGCAGTACCCGGTGGCGCTGATCGACGAATTCCAGGACACCTCGCCGCTGCAGTACGACATCTTCGACCGGGTCTATCGCACCGGGGAGAACGCGCGCGAGCGCGCGCTGCTGCTGATCGGCGACCCCAAGCAGTCGATCTACGGCTTCCGCGGCGCCGACATCTACAGCTACCTGCGCGCGCGCCACGCGACCGGGGGCCGCCACTACATGCTTGGGACCAACTACCGCTCCACCATGCCCCTGGTCCAGGCGGTCAACCACTGCTTCGGGCAGGCCGAGCAAAGGCCGCCAGCGGCCTTCCGCTTCGCCAGTGCGCAGGGCAACCCCCTGCCCTTCGTCAAGGTGGCGGCCCAGGGTCGCAGCGAGCGCCTGGTGGGACCGCAGGGCGACCTGCCAGCGCTGACGCTGGTCCATGACCTCGAACTCCAGAACGCCGACAGCGCCAGGGCCCGCTTTGCCGAGCGCTGCGCCGAACAGATAGCCACCTGGCTCAACGAGCCCGCCACCGGCTTTGTCAGCGAGGAGGATGGCTTCTCACGCCTGCGGCCGAGCGACATCGCCGTGCTGGTGCGCACCGGCAAGGAAGCCACCGCCGTGCGCCTGTCCCTGCAGCGCCGGGGCATCGCGTCGGTCTACCTGTCGGACAAGGAGTCCGTCTTCCGCAGCGACGAGGCCCGGGACCTGGTGCACTGGCTGCGCGGCGTGGCCATGCCGCAGGACGCCGCCCTGGTGCGCGCCGCACTTGCCACCGCCAGCGTCGGCCTGAGCCTGGACGAACTCGGTCAGGTGGCGAGCGACGACGAAGCCTTCGACCGCAGCAGCGCCAGGCTGCTGGGCCTGCACCAGGTCTGGCAGCAGCAGGGCGTGCTCGCCATGCTGCGCCAGACCCTGCACCAGTTCCGGCTCGCCTCGCGCTGGCTGGACCAGGACCTGGGCGGCGAGCGGCGCCTGACCAATTTCCTCCATCTGGCCGAGCTGCTGCAGAACGCCAGCCGGCAGCTCGATGGCGAGCAGGCCCTGATCCGCTGGCTGCAGCAGCAGATCGACGACGAGGCCGGCGACAGCGAGGAGAAGATCCTCCGGCTCGAGAGCGACGCCGACCTGGTGAAGGTCATCACGATCCACAAGAGCAAGGGCCTCGAGTTCCCGCTGGTCTGCCTGCCGTTTCCCACCAGTTTCCGCCCCGTCAGCGCCAGGACTGCCACAGCGCTCAGCCTGCCCGATGCGCAGGGCAACCGGCGACTGGCCCTGGAGCCCGGCGAGGACGACCTGGCCCAGGCCGAACAGGAGCGGCTGCGCGAGGACCTGCGGCTGCTTTATGTCGCGCTGACCCGCCCGCGCCACGCGCTGTGGGTCGGCTTTGCCGCCCTGACGGTAGGCCAGGCCAGGGAGTGCCAGAGTCACAGGAGCGCCATCGGCTACCTGCTCGGCGGCGAGCAGTCGCTTGCACCGCACGATTGGCAAGCGCAGCTGGCGCAACTGGCGCAAGGCTGCCCGGACATCGCCCTGCTGCCCGCGCCCGACACCACGGCCTGCACCCGGCTGGTGACGGGGGACAGCGACCAGGCGCTGGAGGACGCGCCGCGTTTCGACACCCCGATGGAGCGCGACTGGACAATAGCGAGCTACTCGCGCCTGACCAGCTCGATCAAGGAGTCGGGCCCTGCCGCGTCCGCCATGCGCAGTCCCCGCCCGTCCGATGACGAAGTGACGCCGGACGCGAGCGGGGAGGTGGACGTGGCGCTTGCCGTGCCGCTGCAGCTGGCAGACCGCCCGATCCAGCACGCCTTCAAGCGCGGGCCCTTTGCCGGCAATTTCCTGCACGACCAGCTCGAGTGGCTGGCCAGTCGCGGCTTTGCGCTCGAGCGCGACCCGCAGCTCGGCGAGCAGCTGCTCAAGCGTCTGCAGGACTCGGACTACGGCGAGCGGTCGGCCGAGGTGCTCGAGTGGCTGACGCAGGTCTGCACCACGCCGCTGCCCGGCCCCGGCGTGGCACTGGACCAGCTGCACACCGCCCGCGCCGAGATGGAGTTCTGGCTGCCGCTCGAGCGCATCCGCGTCGAGGCGCTGGACCAGGCCTGCCGCGAGCACCTGCTGCCCGGCGTCGAGCGCCCCGCCCTCCAGCCATCGGTCGTGCACGGCATGCTGATGGGCTTTGCCGACCTGATGTTCGAGCACGAGGGTCGCTACTGGGTGCTGGACTACAAGTCCAACCACCTCGGAGCGGACGACCAGGCCTACGGCAGCGAGGCGGTCGCGCAGGCGATGGCCCGGCACCGCTACGACGTGCAGGCTGGCATCTACCTGGGCGCGCTGCACCGCCTGCTGGCCAGCCGGCTCGGCGACCGGTACGACCCGCAGCAACACCTGGGGGGTGCGGTCTTCCTGTTCCTGCGCGGCATCCACCACCCCGGCCGCGGCGCCTGCGTGCTGCAGCCCGGCGCCGACTTCC
>JBDLTM010000079.1:0-8966 GCA_039805805.1 Pseudomonadota bacterium
ATTCACTTTCAGTTGTATGATTCGTTAAATAGTTGGTTGAATATGACCTACCTGAAGGGGGGCTGCTTTGGATCATGGTGCATCAAGGGTGCAGAAAACCGCACCCGCGCGGTTATCGCCGCTTGAGTCATCCCCTGCGCTTGCCGGGCTGGATCACCTGACCGGCCTGTCCAATCGCAAGCAACTCAAGGACAGACTCGCAGAGGTTTTGCAGCAGACCGGGACGGCGGCCCTGATCTGCATCGATCTTGACTACTTCAAGATCGTCAACGATGTGCTGGGCCATGCCGTCGGTGATGCCGTGCTCCGGTCGGTGGCGCGCCGACTGACCGAGACTTTTCCCGAGCTCGACATGGTGGCCAGACTCGGAGATGATGAATTTGCCATTCTTGCGAGAAGCGCAGATCGAACGCAGGCCTGGGGGATTGCCTGTCAAGCATCGGCTGTCTTGAGAAAAGCCTGCGCCCTGCCCCCGGGTCTCAAGGGCTACCATCTGCAAGCCTCGATCGGGATTGCCCTGTTCCCCCGGGATGCTGATGAGGCCGAGCTTTTGCTCCGTCGCAGCAACCAGGCCATGCACGCGGCCAAACTGGCGGGGGGCAACCAGATCGAGTTTTATCAGCCGGAATGGGGGCGGAGCATGCAGGACAGCTTCGATCTGCACCTTGGCATGCGTCAGGCCATCCCGGCAGGCCAGCTGCGTGTTTACCTGCAACCCAAGTTTCGTCTCGATGACCTGTCGCTGGTGGGGGCCGAAGCCTTGATCCGCTGGCACCATGCCGAACGCGGGCTGCTGACACCGGCCAGCTTTCTGCCGGCGGCCGAGCAGCATCGGGTGCTGCAGGATCTTGACGCCTGGGTCGTGAGGGCGGCGCTGCAGCAACTCGCTCAGTGGCATTCGGCTGGCCGATGGCGTGCCGACTGGAAGCTGGCGCTGAACCTCGTGGCGGCGGACCTTGCACGACCGAAATGGCTGGAGCAGCTCGAAAGCCTGCTGGCGGAGCTGGCCTTGCCAGCCAGCTGCCTGGAGTTCGAACTATCCGAGTCGACCTGGGTGGAGCCAGTTCCCGAGGTACTAGCCGCGATGAACCGACTGCGTCAGATCGGCGCAAGCCTGAGCATTGATGACTTTGGCACCGGGTTCTCCAGTCTCGCCTACCTCAAGCGCTTGCCAATCGACACGATCAAGATCGACAGGAGCTTCGTGAATGCCCTGGCGCCGGATTCCTGTGACAAGATCCTGATCGAGTCCATGGTGTCGGTGGCGAATTTCATGGGTCTGAAAATCGTGGCGGAGGGCGTCGAGACCGAGGCGCAGCGACAGATGCTGCTGCAAACGGGCTGTCATCTGGGGCAAGGTTTCTTGCTCAGTCCTCCAGTACCGGTAGAGGAATTTGCCACCCGCTTCCTGCTGTCTGAACCCGGGGCAAGCGGGTTTTCCGGATAGGCAGGCAGAGGCTCAAGCCGTCCGCGACAGATCGGAAACGCGGCCCAGCACATGGCGGGCCATCGAGCGGGACAGTTCTTCCTCGGCCACGAAGACCTCGGCGCTCGCTTCCTCGCGCAGCAGGTCTGCCTCGATCTCGCTCTGCATGCGCAGCACGATCTCGATCTTCGGATTCAGGGTCCTGGCAGTCTCGACCATCTGCCTGATCGCGATTGGCTCCGCCACCGCCACCACCAGCATGGCTGCAGTGGCGACATGTGCCTGCACCAGCACGATATCGTCGGCGCCATTGCCCGAAACGGCTGGAATCCCCTGTTCGCGCAAGTCCTCCACCAGTTCCCGGTTTTCCTCCACCACCACAAAGGGAACACCTGAATCCTTCAGCGCCACAGCCACTCGCTGACCGACTTCGCCATAGCCCACCAGCACCACCTGCCCCTGGAGAAAATGTCTCGCCGTGCTGGCAGGGAGTTCCGACAGGGGATCGGTTCGCTGCTCGAGGCCGCGCGCCAGCGCCGAGCGCTCCAGCATCCAGCGCCTGGCCGGCTCGATCGCGGCAAACAGGAGCGGATTGAGGGCGATCGAGATCAAGGCCCCTGCCAGCACCAGGCTCATGCCATCGGCCGGCAGCAGGCCGAGCGAAAGGCCCAGGCCGGCCAGGATGAAGGAGAACTCGCCGATTTGCGCCAGGCTCGCCGAGACGGTCAGCGCGGTGTTGAGCGGATAGCGCAGCACCAGCACCAGCGCAAAGGCGGCCAGTGACTTGCCGAACATGATGATGGCGACCACGCCGAGCACATGCAGCGGCTTTTGCAGCAGGATGTCGGGCTCGAACAGCATGCCGACGGCAACGAAGAACAGCACCGAGAAGGCATCACGCAGCGGCAGCGACTCGGTCGCCGCGCGGTGGCTGAACTCGGACTCGCGCATCACCATGCCGGCAAAGAAGGCGCCCAGCGCAAACGATACGCTGAAGAGCTGCGAGGCGCCATAGGCGATGCCGATCGCAATCGCGATCACCGACAGCGTGAACAGCTCGCGCGAGCCGGTACGCGCGACCTGCCACAGCACCCAGGGCAGGACGCGGCGGCCCGCGACCAGCATCAAGGCAATGAAGGCTGCCACCTGCAGCAGGGTCTGGCCGATCGTGATCCACAGGGCTTCCGTTGCTGGACCGGCAGCATTGGAGGAGCCCCCCAGCACGCCTGCCAGCGGCGGCAGCAGGACCAGCATCAGCACGGTGACCAGGTCCTCCACCACCAGCCAGCCGACTGCAATGCGGCCATTCATGCTGTCGAGCAAGCCGCGCGCTTCCAGTGCCTTGAGCAGTACCACGGTGCTGGCGCAGGACAGGGAAAGGCCGAAGATCAGGCCGCTAGCCCAACTCCAGTCCCACCACCAGGCCAGTCCCATGCCGAGCAAGGTGGCCAGGCTCATCTGCGCCACGGCACCCGGCAAGGCAACCCGCCTGACGGCCAGCAGGTCATCGAGCGAGAAATGCAGGCCGACGCCGAACATCAGCAGCATGACGCCGACCTCGGACAACTGTGCCGCCAGATGGACGTCGGCGACAAAGCCCGGCGTGCCGGGACCGATCAGGATGCCGGCCAGCAGATAGCCGACCAGGGCAGGCACCTTGATCCGCTCCGCCAGGAAGCCCAGCAGCAGCGCCATGCCAAACCCTGCTGCCAGCGTCGTGATCAGGGGAATGTCGTGTTCCATTTCGCTTTCCTCAGTTCTGCAGGTCGCCAGGCGAAATGGCGGGTTCAGCTGGCAGATGGGCACGCAGATGGGCCAGTGCCAGCTTGCCCTGATAGCCAGCACGACGGCAGACCTCCTCCGGCGGCATGCCGGCCTTGAGCCAGTGCAGGATGGCGGTATTGCGCAGTACCAGCGGTCCGAGGTGGCGCGGCAGCTTCAGGCCCAGTGTCGCACAGGCCTGGCTGATCAGACCCGAGGTCAGATGAAAGAGCACACGCCGCGAGAGGGGTTTTCGGCGCTCGGTGAAGAACACCAGCCCGGCGACGACCAGTGCATCGGGCTGCCCTTTCTCGAGCGTATCCTGCCGCACCGCCAGCCAGTCGCGCAAGGCAGAGGCGGCATGGGCATCGAGCAGCAGGTCGCGCCGTTGCGCGGCACGGTTGCCCTGCAGCCGGATCGCCAGGCTGTCGCCACCAGCAGCAACGGCATCGTTGAGCTGCCCCAGGTTGAGCGCAGCCAGTTCGGCCGGCGTGAGCGCGGCATCCAGCATCAGACCCAGCAGCGCGCGATCACGCAAGGCAAACGGAGAACGGTCCGGTTCGCGACGGGCCAGGTTTTCCAGATGGCGCCAGACCGGATCCGGCAGCACCTCCGCGTCCGGCCTGTCATCGCCGGCGAGCTCGTAGAGCCTGAGCATCGGGTTTTCCGGCAGCAGGCCGAGTCGCATGATCTGGCCGTAGACCTCGCGCAGCACCATGCAGTAGCGCTCGCGCGTGACGATCGAGATCTCGCGCGGGCTGTCGTCGCGCCGGGTCGAGGGCGTGACGCGCTCGGACAGGAAAGCCAGCGCATCGTCTGCAGTGGCTCCGAGCACCAGCCCGGACCAGTTGCCCGGCCCCGATTGACCGAGGAGCCACTGGCACCAGGATGACCAGATGTAGCGATAGGGTTCGGCGGCCTGGGGGGTCAGCGGGTTTTCCCGTTCGGAGGCACGCTGCAGCAGCCAGGACTCGAACCAGTCCAGTGGCGTACCGCTTTCACTTGCTGTCTTTTGCTGACTTGCCGGTTTCATTGCATCAAAATTTTGCGTAAGTAACAAATTTTGATCAATCTTAAACCCGGACCAGGCCGGGTGCAAGCGCTCAAGCGGCTGGGGCTGCCGGCTCGAGCTGGCGCCAGACCGTCTTGCCCTTGCTGGCCTTGTCCAGATCGGCCAGCAGCGCCTGATGGGCCTGGAGTTCGGCGTCGCTGCAGGACAGCACCGGCAGCTCGAAGCTGGACAGGTCGACCGCCACGATCTGGCCATCGGCACCCGCCTCGCCCGAATCGACCTCCATCGAAAGCGCGTTCTGGCCGCGCGTCATGTTGATGTAGACGTCGGCCAGCAGCTCGGCGTCGAGAAGCGCGCCGTGGAAGGTCCGGCCCGAGTTGTCGACCTCCAGCCGGTCACACAAGGCATCGAGGCCGTTGCGCTTGCCCGGATAGAGCTCCTTGGCCATCGCCAGCGTGTCGATCACGCCGCCGACCAGTTCGGTGACCTTGCCACGGCCGAGTCGCCGCAGTTCCTCGTTGAGGAAGCCGATATCGAACGGCGCGTTGTGGATCACCAGCTCGGCGCCCTGCAGGTAGTCGAGCAGGTCGTCGGCGATGGCGCGGAACTTCGGCTTGTCGGCCAGGAACTCCATCGTGATGCCGTGCACCCGCAGCGCTTCCTCGTGGATCTCGCGATCCTCGGGATGCAGGTAGAAATGCCGGTTGTTGCCGGTCAGCTTGCGGTTGAGCAGCTCGACGCAGCCAATCTCGATGATGCGGTCGCCGTCGATGGCCGACAGGCCGGTGGTTTCGGTATCGAGGACGATCTGGCGCATGGCTTTTATCCCGTCAGGGCTGGAATCAGTGGTGCTCGCGCGCGTGGTTGATGGTGTAGCGCGGGATCTCGATCGTCAGGTCGGCCTTGGCCAGGCGCGCCTGGCAGCTCAGGCGGGAAGCCGGCTCCAGGCCCCAGGCCTTGTCGAGCATGTCCTCTTCCTCCTCGGTCGCCTCGTTGAGGCTCTCGGCGCCCTGGCGCACGATGACGTGGCAGGTGGTGCAGGCACAGCTCTGGTCGCAGGCGTGCTCGATCTCGATGTCGTGGTCGAGCAGCGCCTCGCAGATCGTCGTGCCCGGCAGGGCGTGGATCTCGGCGCCTTCAGGGCAGAGTTCGTGATGGGGCAGGATCTTGATGATGGGCATGTCAGAGGTTCTCAACGTTCTGGCCGGCCAGGGCCTGGGCGATGCTGCGGTTCATGCGCAGCGCGGCGAAGGCCTCGGTGCCCTTGGCCAGCGCTTCGGTAGCGGCTTCGATTTCGGCGGCATTGTTCGAGCTGACGCGCGCGGCCTCGGTCTCGGCCAGCAGGCGGTCGATGTGGGCGCGCATGTCGGGCTCGAGCAGGTCGCCATCGGCGGCCAGCGCGGTTCGGGTGGCGTCGAGCATGCGTTCGGCCTCGACCCGGGCCTCGACCAGCGCGCGCGCGGCCATGTCCTGCTGCGCGGTCGCGAAGCTGTCCTGCAGCATGGCGGCGATCTGCTCGTCGGACAGGCCGTAGCTGGGCTTGACGACGATCTGCGCCTCCACCCCACTGCCCTGCTCCTTCGCGCCCACGGTCAGCAGGCCGTCGGCGTCGATGGTGAAGGTGACGCGGATGCGCGCGGCGCCGGCCGCCATCGGCGGGATGCCGCGCAGCTCGAAGCGCGCCAAGCTGCGGCAGTCGACGACCAGGTCGCGCTCGCCCTGCACCACATGCAGCGCCAAGGCCGTCTGGCCGTCCTTGAAGGTGGTGAAGTCCTGCGCCAGCGCGGTAGGGATGGTGGTGTTGCGCGGCACGATGCGCTCGACCAGTCCGCCCATGGTCTCGATGCCGAGCGAGAGCGGGATCACGTCGAGCAGCAGCAGGTCACCTTCCGGATTGTTGCCGGCGAGCTGGTTGGCCTGGATCGCCGCGCCGAGCGCGACGACCTCGTCGGGGTTCAGGTTGGTCAGCGGCGGCTGGCCGAAGAAGTCGGCCACCGCCTGGCGCACCACCGGCATGCGAGTCGATCCCCCCACCATCACGATGCCCTGGACCTCGGACTTGTCGAGGCGGGCATCGCGCAGCACGCGCCTGACGGCGGCCATGGTGCGCTGGGTCAGCTCGGCGCTGGCCTGGGCAAATCCCACATGGGTGACTTCGCGCGCCAGGGTCCTACCGTCGAGCTCTACCTCGAAGCGTACCGCCACGCCATCTTCGGCATGGGAGGAGAGTGCTTCCTTTACTCGACGCGCCTCTGCTTGCAGGCGGGCTCGCTCGGACGCCGACAGGTCGGCGACATGGGACTGCACGCCGCATTGCTGCAGCAGCCAGTCGGCCAGGGCGCGGTCGTAGTCGTCGCCTCCGAGGGCCGAGTCGCCGCCGGTGGCCAGCACCTCGAACACGCCTCGCGTAAGGCGCAGGATCGATACGTCGAAGGTGCCGCCGCCGAGGTCGTAGACCGCGTACACGCCTTCCGAACCCTGGTCCAGGCCATAGGCGATCGCCGCAGCGGTCGGCTCGTTGATCAGGCGCAGGACTTCCAGGCCGGCCATCTGCGCGGCGTCCTTGGTCGCCTGGCGCTGGGCGTCGTCGAAATAGGCCGGCACGGTGATGACGGCGCCGAACAGGTCGTTGTCGAAGCTGTCCTCGGCGCGGAAGCGCAGCGTGGCCAGGATCTCGGCGCTGACCTCGACCGGAGACTTGTCGCCCGCCACGGTGCGCACCGCCGCCATGCCGGGGCCGTCGACCACGGTGTAGGGCAGCTTGCCGGCTATTGGCCCCAGGTCGGCCAGCTTGCGCCCCATCAGGCGCTTGACCGAACTGATCGTGTTGTGCGGATCGTCCACCTGGGAGGCCAGCGCGTCCCAGCCGATCTGGCGGCCCGAGCCCGATCCGGTGGGCAGATAGCGCACCACGCTGGGCAGGATGACGCGCCCCTGCTCGTCCGGCAGACATTCGGGAATGCCGTGGCGCACCGAGGCGACCAGAGAATGGGTGGTACCCAGGTCGATGCCCACGGCGATGCGACGCTGGTGCGGATCGGGGGTCTGACCGGGTTCGGAAATTTGCAGCAGTGCCATGAACAAGATCGGGCCGCTAGCCCGTGTGATGCTTCAGTCTGGAAAACCCGTCATTGTCGCAGCAAGCCGGAGTCCCGACGGAGAGCAGGCCTGCTCGCGGTGGGAGAAGGATCCCGCAGCTTATGCCTCAGAAGCGGTCGAGGCGCGCGTGCAGTTCCTCGGCGAAGCGCTCGACGAACATCAACGCCCTGACCTGCTGGGCAGCAGCGGCTGCATCGCGCTGCTGGTCGATCGAGGACTCCAACTGGTCGAGCATGGCGCGCCGCGCGGCCTGCGTATCGTCGAGCAGGGACTCGATCGCCTCGGCGCCGTCGGCCTCGTCGAGCGCCTCGCGCCACTCCATCTGCTGCATCAGGAAGGCCGGCGGCATCGCGGTGTTGCTGTGCGCCTGGATCGGGGCACCGTTGAGCTCGCACCAGTAGGCGGCGCGCTTGAGCGGGTCCTTGAGGCGCTGGTAGGCCTCGTTGATGCGCACCGACCACTGCATGGCGACGCGCTGGGCGGCAGCGCCCTGGGCCGCGAAGCGGTCCGGGTGCGCCTGGCGCTGCAAGGCCTTCCAGCGCAAGTCGAGCGCAGCGCGATCCAGAACGAAGCCGGACGGCAGGCCGAACAGCGTGAAGTCGTCGTCCTGCAGGCTCGGCGCGGCCTTGACTGGCTCAGACACGGAAGGACTCTCCGCAGCCACAGCGGTCGCGCTCATTGGGGTTGTTGAAGCGGAAGCCCTCGTTGAGGCCTTCGCGCACGAAATCCAGCGTCATGCCGTCCAGGTAGGCCAGCGACTTCGGGTCGACCAGGATCTTGATGCCCCTGTCCTCGTAGACCACGTCCTCGGGCGCGACCTCGTCGGCGTACTCGAGCTTGTAGGCCAGGCCCGAGCAGCCGGTGGTCTTGACGCCCAGGCGCACCCCGACACCCTTGCCACGACGGCTCAGGTACTTGGTGACATGCTTGGCAGCGGCTTCGGAGAGAGTGACGGACATGATGGGCGCAGGTTGGGGTGGCGAAAGATCAGGCGGCGTGCTTCTTCTTGTAGTCGTCGACGGCAGCCTTGATGGCGTCCTCGGCCAGGATCGAGCAGTGGATCTTGACCGGCGGCAGCGCCAGCTCCTCGGCGATCTCGCTGTTCTTGATCGATGCCGCCTCGTCGAGCGTCTTGCCCTTGACCCATTCGGTCACCAGCGAGCTCGAGGCAATCGCCGAGCCGCAGCCATAGGTCTTGAAGCGCGCGTCCTCGATCACGCCCGTGCTCGGGTTGACCTTGATCTGCAGCTTCATGACGTCGCCGCAGGCCGGCGCGCCGACCATGCCGGTGCCGACGTCGTCGTCGCCCTTGTCGAAGGCGCCGACGTTGCGGGGGTTTTCGTAGTGGTCGACGACCTTGTCAGAGTAAGCCATGTTCGTTCTCCTGTATCTGGGTGGATCAGTGGGCGGCCCACTGGATGGTCGAGAGGTCGATGCCGTCCTGGTACATGTCCCACAGCGGCGAGAGCTCGCGCAGCTTGGCGACGTTGGCCTTGATGGCCTCGATGGCGGAATCGATCTCGGCCTCGGTGGTCCAGCGTCCCACCGTCATGCGCAGGCTGCTGTGGGCGAGCTCGTCGCTGCGGCCCAGGGCGCGCAGCACGTAGCTCGGCTCCAGGCTGGCCGAGGTGCAGGCCGAGCCGCTCGAGACCGCCAGGCCCTTGATGC
>JBDLTM010000080.1:0-8767 GCA_039805805.1 Pseudomonadota bacterium
AGCAGCAAGCAACAGAAATGCCCACAGGACCTGGGCAGCCGGCGGGATCACATGATATGTGAGACGACAAAAAAGCCGCTTTCCCCGGGGAATCAGCGGCTTATTCGATGTGAGATGGTGTGATCCACCAAGATGGAGCGGGTGAAGGGAATCGAACCCTCGTATGAAGCTTGGGAAGCTGCCGTTCTACCATTGAACTACACCCGCGTGCCAATTAGTTTACCGTAGAAAACAGCGCCGCCAGCCCGAGCGACAGGCTGGCGGCGCTGTTTTCAATGCCGTGGCGCGTGGTGGTCGTTCACTTGAGGATGTCGCCGATGCATAGGTACTTGATCTCGACATAGTCGTCCATGCCGAAATGCGAGCCCTCGCGGCCCAGGCCCGACTGCTTGACGCCGCCGAAGGGCACATGCTCGGTCGCCAGGATGCCGACGTTGACGCCGACCATGCCGTATTCGAGCGCCTCGCCGACGCGGTAGATGCGACCGATGTCGCGGCTGTAGAAGTAGCTGGCCAGGCCATATTCGGTGGCGTTGGCGGCGGCTATCGCCTGCTGCTCGGTCTGGAAGCGGAACACCGGCGCGAAGGGGCCGAAGGTTTCCTCGCGCGCGCACAGCATGTCGGGCGTGGCGTCGGCGACCACGGTGGGCTCGAAGAACTGGCCGCTGCCCAGGTCGTCCAGGCGCTTGCCGCCGACGAGCAGGCGGGCGCCCTTGGCGAGCGCGTCGTCGACATGGCGCTGCACCTTATGCAAGGCGGCTTCCTCGATCAGAGGGCCCTGGTTGACGCCTTCGTCGAAGCCGTTGCCGACCTTGGCGGTCGCGACCTTGGCCGCGAACTTCTGCACGAACTCCTCGTAGACCGCGTCCTGCACGTAGATCCGGTTCGAGCAGACGCAGGTCTGGCCGGCGTTGCGGTACTTGCTCGCGAAGGCGCCCTCGACCGCCGAGTCGATGTCGGCGTCGTCGAAGACGATGAAGGGCGCGTTGCCGCCGAGCTCGAGCGAGAGCTTCTTGACGGTGGGCGCGCACTGCGCCATCAGGATGCGGCCGACCTCGGTCGAGCCGGTGAAGCTCAGGTGCCGCACGGTGTCGCTGGCGCACAGCAGCCGACCGATGGCGACCGATCCTGCTGCGTCTGCGGTCACGACGTTGAGCACGCCGTCCGGGATGCCGGCGCGCCGCGCCAGTTCGGCGGCGGCCAGCGCCGTCAGTGGGGTGAGCTCGGCCGGCTTGATCACGACCGGGCAGCCGGCGGCGAGAGCCGGCGCGACCTTGCGCGTGATCATCGCGAGCGGGAAGTTCCAGGGCGTGATCGCGGCGCAGACGCCGATTGGCTGCTTGAGCACCAGCAGGCGGCGGTTGTTGTCGAACTGCGGCAGCGTCTCGCCGTTGACGCGCTTGGCCTCCTCGGCGTACCACTCGACGAAGCTCGCGCCGTAGGCGACCTCGCCGCGCGTCTCGGCCAGTGGCTTGCCCTGTTCGGCGGTCATCAGCGTGGCCAGGTCCTCCTGGTGGGCCATCAGCAAGTCGTACCAGCAGCGCAGGATGATGCTGCGCTCCTTGGCGGTCTTGTTCTTCCAGGCGGGCCAGGCGGCGTTGGCGGCGGCGATCGCGGCTTCGGCGTCGGCAGCCCCCAGGTTGGCGACGTCGGCCAGCTTGAGGCCGGTGGCCGGATCGTGCACGTCGAAGCGCGAACTGCCCGCGACCCACTGGCCATCGATGAAGGCGTCGGTCTTGAGCAGGGTGGGGTCCTGGAGGCGGGCGAGCGGGCTGTTCATGGTTTCCTAGCTTACACCGCCCAGCCCGACCCATGCTCGGGCACCTCCACCTGCCAGCGCAGCTCGCGCTCGACCCGCTGGCGTAGCGCGTCGGACGCTTGCGGGTCGCCATGGACCAGGAAGGCGCGCCGCGGCGCGCCTGGCATGGCGCGCAGCCAGTTCATGAGCTGGCGCGCATCGGCGTGCGCCGAGGCCGACTGCAGCTGGACCACTTCGGCCCTGACCGCGACGTCCTGACCATGGATGCGCAGAGACTCGCTGCCGTTGGCCAGCGCCGCGCCGCGCGTGCCGGGCACCTGGTAGCCGGTCAGCACCACCATGTTGCGGTGACCGCCCAGGTACTGGACCAGGTGGTGCAGCACGCGGCCGCCCGTGGCCATGCCGCTGGCGGCCAGGATGATCTTGGGCCCGTGCTGGCTGGCGATCGCCCGCGACTCGTCGGGCGTGCGCACCATGGTCGCCGCATGAGACAGGTCGCGGCATTGCGCCGCATCGAGCCGGTGCTCGCCAAGGTGGCGGGTGAACAGCTCGGTGCTGTGGATCGCCATCGGACTGTCGAGGTAGATCGGCACCGCGCGCGGCAGCTGGCCTCGATGCTTGAGCAGTGCGATCGCGTGCAGCAGCGCCTGCGCCCGGCCGACCGCAAACACAGGCACCACGGCCGTGCCGCCGCGCTTGATCACGCGCTCGAGCACCGGCGCGAGCTCATCGACCAGCCCTTGCCTGGGATGCTCGCGGTCGCCATAGGTCGACTCGACGATGACGGCATCGCAGCCCGGTGGCACCTCGGGCGGCAGCATCAGGATGTCGTCGTTGCGTCCCAGGTCGCCCGAGAACAGCAGGCGCCGGCCGCCGACCTCGAGCAGCAGGCTGCTGGCGCCGACGATGTGGCCAGCCGGCTGCAGCCTGGCCTGCCAGCCCCGGATCGGCTCGAACTCGTGGAAGGGCGGCACCACCTGCAGCTGGCGCAGGCTGGCGCGGGCGTCCTCGATGGTGTAGAGCGGCAGCGCAGGGTGGTGCTTGGAGAAGCCGTGCCGGTTGGCAAAGGCGGCGTCCTCCTCCTGGATGTGACCGCTGTCGGGCAGGATGATCTCGCACAGGTCGCGCGTGCCCTGGGTGCACCAGGCCTTGCCCTTGAAGCCGTCGCGCACCAGCAGCGGCAGGTAGCCGCTGTGGTCGAGGTGGGCATGCGTCAGCACGACCGCGTCGAGCTGCCTGGGCTCGACCGGCAGCGGGCTCCAGTTGCGCAGTCGCAGCTGCTTGTAGCCCTGGAATAGGCCGCAGTCGACCAGCAGCCGCCTGCCGTCATGCTGGACCAGGAACTTGGAGCCGGTCACGGTGCCGGCGCCGCCAAGGAAGGTGATCTGGACGCTCATGCGCCCATTTCACCATGCCAGACGCTTCAGGAGAAGAACTCCCTGGCCTTCTCGAACCAGCCCTTTTCGTTCGGGCTGTGCTTGTGTCCGCCCTTCCTGAACGACTCGTCGAGCTCCTTGATCAGCTTGCGCTGGTGCTCGGTCAGCTTGACCGGGGTCTCGACCAGCACATGGACGTAGAGGTCGCCGGGATAGCTCGAACGCACGCCCTTTATGCCCTTGCCGCGCAGGCGGAACTGCTTGCCGTGCTGGGTGCCCTCGGGGATGTCGATCGCGGCCTTGCCGGCCAGGGTCGGGATCTCGATCTCGCCGCCGAGCGCCGCCGTCGTCATGCTGACCGGGACCTGGCAGTGCAGGTCGTCGCCATCGCGCTCGAACAGTTCGTGGCGCTTGACGCGGATCTCGATGAACAGGTCGCCCGCCGGGCCGCCGTTGCGCCCGGGCTCGCCGTTGCCGGCCGAGCGGATGCGCATGCCGTCGTCGATGCCGGCCGGGATCTTGATCTCGAGCGTCTTCTGCTTCTTGAGCTTGCCCTGGCCGTGGCAGCTGGTGCAGGGGTCGGGGATGACCTTGCCGCTGCCGTGGCAATGCGGGCAGGTCTGCTGCACGCTGAAGAAGCCCTGGCGCATCTGCACCACGCCGCTGCCGTGGCAGGTGCTGCAGGTCTTCGCGCTCGTTCCGGGCTTGGCGCCGCTGCCGCTGCAGGTCTCGCAGTCCTCCCAGCTCGGGATGCGGATCTGGCTGTCCTTGCCGGCGGCGGCTTCCTCGAGCGTGATCTCCATCGCATAGGACAGGTCGGCGCCGCGGTAGACCTGGCGGCCGCCGCGCTGACCGCCACGGCCGCCGCCGAAGATGTCGCCGAAGATGTCGCCGAAGGCGTCGCCGAAGCCGCCGAATCCCTCGGCGCCGCCCGGGCCGCCGCGCATGTTCGGGTCGACGCCGGCGTGGCCATACTGGTCGTAGGCCGCGCGCTTCTGCGGGTCGCTGAGCATCTCGTAGGCTTCCTTGACCTCCTTGAATTTCTCCTCGGCGGCCTTGGCGGCATCACCCTGGTTGCGGTCCGGGTGGTACTTCATCGCCAGCTTGCGATAAGCCTTCTTGATCTCGTCGTCGCTGGCGGTCTTGGACACGCCCAGGATCTCGTAAAAGTCTCGTTTGGCCATGATTGCTCAGAGCATGCTTGTTGAGTGCAAACGCCGCGCCGGACCCTGGGGTCCGCACGCGGCGGTGGGCTGGCCGCCTCGCGGCGGCCTGCGGGGCGTCAGTCCTTCTTGACTTCCTTGACCTCGGCGTCGACCACATTGTCGTCGGCCGGACGGGCGCCAGCCTCGGCGCCGGCTGCGCCAGCGGCGGCCTGCTGCGCCTGCATGTCGGCGTACATCTTCTCGCCCAGCTTCTGGCTGACGGTCATCAGCGCCTCGGTCTTGGCTTCGATCGCGGCCTTGTCGTCGCCCTTGACGGCTTCCTCGACTTCCTTGATCGCGGCCTCGATCGCGCTCTTCTCGGCAGCGTCGATCTTGTCACCGTACTCGGTCAGGCTCTTCTTGACCGAGCTGACCATGGCGTCACCCTGGTTGCGCGCCTGCACCAACTCGACCTTCTTGTGGTCCTCGGCGGCATTGAGCTCGGCGTCCTTCACCATCTTCTGGATTTCCTCCTCGGACAGGCCCGAGTTGGCCTTGATGGTGATCTTGTTCTCCTTGCCGGTGCCCTTGTCCTTGGCGCCGACATGCAGGATGCCGTTGGCGTCGATGTCGAACGAGACCTCGATCTGGGGGATGCCGCGCGGAGCCGGCGGGATGCCCTCAAGGTTGAACTCGCCGAGCAGCTTGTTGCCGGCGGCGATCTCGCGCTCGCCCTGGAACACCTTGATCGTCACGGCCGGCTGGTTGTCGTCGGCAGTCGAGAACACCTGGCTGAACTTGGTCGGGATGGTGGTGTTCTTGCTGATCATCTTGGTCATGACGCCGCCCATGGTCTCGATGCCCAGGGACAGCGGGGTGACGTCGAGCAGCAGCACGTCCTTGCGGTCGCCCGACAGGACCTGGCCCTGGACGGCGGCGCCGACGGCGACGGCCTCATCGGGGTTGACGTCCTTGCGCGGCTCCTTGCCGAAGAACTCCTTGACCTTGTCCTGCACCTTGGGCATGCGGCTCATGCCGCCGACCAGGATGACGTCGTCGATGTCCGACACCGAGACGCCGGCGTCCTTGATCGCGGTGCGGCAGGGGGCGATGGTGCGCTCGATCAGCTCGTCGACCAGGCTTTCCAGCTTGGCGCGGGTCAGCTTGAGGTTGAGGTGCTTCGGGCCGGTGGCGTCGGCCGTGATGTAGGGCAGGTTGATGTCGGTCTGGGTGCTGCTGGAGAGCTCGATCTTGGCCTTCTCGGCGGCTTCCTTCAGGCGCTGCAGCGCCAGCACGTCCTTGGTCAGGTCGACGCCGGATTCCTTCTTGAACTCGGCGATGATGTAGTCGATGATGCGCTGGTCGAAGTCCTCGCCGCCCAGGAAGGTGTCGCCGTTGGTGGAGAGCACCTCGAACTGCTTCTCGCCGTCGACGTCGGCGATCTCGATGATCGAGATGTCGAAGGTGCCGCCGCCGAGGTCGAACACGGCGATCTTGCGGTCACCGGAGCCATGCTTGTCGAGGCCGAAGGCCAGCGCGGCGGCGGTCGGCTCGTTGATGATGCGCTTGACTTCCAGGCCGGCGATGCGGCCGGCGTCCTTGGTCGCCTGGCGCTGCGCGTCGTTGAAATAGGCCGGCACGGTGATGACGGCCTCGGTCACTTCCTCGCCCAGGTAGTCCTCGGCGGTCTTCTTCATCTTGCGCAGCACTTCGGCCGAGACCTGGGGCGGCGCGATCTTCTTGCCGCGCACCTCGACCCAGGCGTCGCCGTTGTCGGCGGCCGCGATGGTGTAGGGCATCAGGTCGATGTCCTTCTGCACTTCCTTCTCGCTGAACTTGCGGCCGATCAGGCGCTTGACCGCGTACAGCGTGTTGCGCGGGTTGGTGACGGCCTGGCGCTTGGCGGACGCGCCGACCAGCACCTCGCCGTCTTCCTGGTAGGCGATGATGGACGGGGTGGTGCGCGCGCCTTCGCTGTTCTCGATGACGCGGGTGGTGTTGCCTTCCATCACGGCCACGCAGGAGTTGGTGGTGCCGAGGTCGATGCCGATGATCTTGCCCATGGGGTGCTCCGGAAAAATCTTGAAAAAACTGGAAAAAAAGGATTGAATCTGAGGTGGGGACGCGGTTTCCGATTTCAAGACCCCGCTTCAGGCGGGGTGATGTCGGGCGTCGGTCTCGCTGCTGCGGACGCGCGCCTTACCTGGGCGCTGCCACCGTGACCAGGGCAGGGCGCAGCACGCGCTCGGCGATCAGGTAGCCCTTCTGCAGCACGGCGACAACGGTGTTGGCCTCCTGCTCGGCCGGCACCATGCTGATGGCCTGGTGCTGGTGCGGATCGAACTTCTCGCCTGCGGCCGGGGCGATCGCGATCACCTTGTTGCGGCTGAGCGCCGACTGCAGCTGCTTGAGCGTGGCTTCGGAGCCCTCGCGGATCTGCTGCACGGTCGCTTCCTGGATCGCGAGGCCGGCTTCCAGGCTGTCGAGCACCGGCAGCAGGCTGTCGGCGAAGGACTCGAGCGCGAACTTGCGCGCCTTGCTGATCTCGTCTTCGGAGCGGCGGCGGATGTTCTCGACCTCGGCCTTGGCGCGCAGGTACTGCTCGGCCAGATCGGCGTTCTGCGCCTTGAGGGTCTCGAGCTCGTTGACCTGGGCGGCGGCTGCGTCGGCCTGGTCGGCTGCTGCGGCAGCTTGGGCTTCCTCGGGGCTGATGGGTGCCTGGGTGGCTTCGGGATTGAGGTCTTGCGGTGCAGACATGGTCGGCTGGTTGACGTGTTATCGGTGAAAACAGTAGCTTAACTGGGGCCGTCAGTCCGGATTTCAAGACGGGATCGGAGGAAAATCCGCAGCTGCGTCGCAGGACGTCCATATCCATTCAAAATGATCAACAGTTCCATCGCCCAGGCGGTCAACGACCGACTGGAGAGCTTCCGCCAGCAAAGCCGCATCAATGCCGGCTCCCTCATCATCTCGGTCTTCGGCGATGCCGTGCTGCCGCGCGGGGGCAGGATCTGGCTCGGCGGTCTGATCAACCTGCTGCAGCCGCTCGATCTCAACGACCGCCTGGTGCGGACCACGGTGTTCAGGCTGGTCAAGGATGAGTGGCTCGAGACCCGGACACTGGGCCGGCGCACCGACTACTTGCTGACGTCGTCGGGGCAGCGGCGCTTCGAGGAGGCGGCGCGCCAGATCTATGCCGCGCATGCTCCGCTGTGGGATCGGCGCTGGCGGCTCGTGATGGTGGTGGGAGAGTTGCAGTCGCGCGAGCGCGAGCGGCTGCGCCGGGCGCTCTACTGGCAGGGCTTCGGTCAGCTCAATCCCGCCTGCTTCGTCCACCCGGGAGCGGACCTGGAGGCAGCCTTCGATGCGCTGGAATCGGGCGGGATGGCCGGTCTGCTGCCGCGACTGATGCCGCTGCTTGCGATCAAGCCGGATCTGGGGCATTCGGCCAGCGATGGCGACATCGTCAGTTCGGCCTGGAACCTGGAGCAGCTCGCGACCGACTACGACGCCTTCGTGGCCTGCTACCGGCCGATCCAGCAGGCGGTGCGCGAAGCCCAGGGGCGAGGGCTCGGCGAGCAGGAGGCTTTCCTGGCCCGGACGCTGCTGATCCATGACTTCCGCCGCCTGCTGCTGCGCGATCCCGAGCTGCCCGAGGTGCTGCTGCCGGCGGGCTGGCCCGGGCATGAGGCCAGGCGTCTCTGCGGCGAGATCTATCGCGGCCTGCTGCCGTTTTCCGAGCGCCATCTGGACCGCCATCTGCTGCTGGCCAGCGGCGAGTCGCCATTGGCGTCCAGCATGGTCCGGGAGCGTTTCCGTCTGCCTCAGGCGGGGGGAAGCCTGGGTGGGACCTAGGGGAAACCCTGATCTCATTTTTGTCCTCATGTGATACATTTTTCCTTGTATCGAACAATTATTTGTAACGCTATCGAGCAGGTCCGCCCTGGTCTGGCCGCTTGCGGAACTTCCTTGAATCTGGAGCAGAACGATGTCCCACCCCTTGTTTGAAAAGCACCGTGCCACGCTCGATGGCGCCCTCAACGCCATCGCCACCCGCGGCTACTGGTCGCCCTTCAGCGAGATGCCCAGCCCCAAGGTCTATGGCGAGACCGCCGCGGCCGACGGCAAGGCCGCGTTCGATGCGCACCTGGGCCAGAACTTCGAGCTCGGCCAGCCGGGCCAGGGCGGATGGGGCGGTCGCGAGAGCTCGCCCTACGGCGTCGCGCTCGACGTGCGCTACCCGGTCTGCGACATCGAGGTGCTGATCGGAGCCGGCCAGGCCGCGATGAAGGGCTGGCAGGCCGTCGGCGCGCAGGGCCGCACCGGCATCTGCCTCGAGATCCTGGACCGCATCTACAAGCAGAGCTTCGAGATGGGCCATGCCGTGATGGCCACCACGGGCCAGGGATGGATGATGGCCTTCCAGGCCGGCGCAGCGCACGCGCTGGACCGCGGTCTCGAGTCGGTCGCCTACGCCTGGCGCGAGC
>JBDLTM010000081.1:0-8725 GCA_039805805.1 Pseudomonadota bacterium
ATGTGCTGCAGCATGCACAATCCCCGCATGGACCTCAGCCCCTGCCTGCCCGGTGCCGTCCGGATCGACACGCATATCTCGACCGTCTGGCTCGCGGGCGACCAGGCCTGGAAGATCAAGAAGCCGATCAGGCTGCCCTTCCTGGACTTCTCGACGCTGGAGCGGCGCCGCTTCTTCCTCGAGGAGGAGCTGCGGCTGAACCGGCGCACCGCCCCGGGCCTCTACCGGGACCTGCTGCCGGTCACGGGCACGGCGCAGGCGCCCGTGCTCGGCGGTGCGGGCGAGGCGATCGAATGGGTGCTGCGCATGCGGCGCTTCCCTGCCGGGGCGCTGCTGTCCGAGCTGGCCGCGGCTGGCCAGCTGCAGGCCGCCCACGTCGACGCGCTGGCCGCGCATGTGGCGGACTTCCATCGGTCGCTGCCTGGCTTGCCGCCAGCGGCAGCGCCGGCCAAGGATGTCGTCGATTGGGCGCGCGAGAGCCTGGACGAGGCCGAGTCCAATCCCTTGCGGCCAGCTGAGGTCGGCCCGGACAGTGTAGGGGCTCTGCGCGAGCGGCTGCTGGCGCTGCTCGATGAGCAGGCGGGCTGGCGCGACAAGAGACTGCGCGACGGCTTCCTGCGCGAGTGCCATGGCGACCTGCACCTGGGCAATCTGGTGCTGTGGCAGGGCGGGGTGGTGGCGTTCGACGCGATCGAGTTCGAGCCCGCGCTGCGCTGCATCGACCTGATGAACGATGTCGCCTTCGCCTTCATGGACCTGCTGGCCTGCGGGCAGCCCGAGCTGGCCTGGCGCTTCGTCAATGGCTATGTCGAGCGCAGCGGGGACTTCGATGGCCTGGTCGGGCTGCGCGCCTTCGCCGCCTACCGCGCGCTGGTGCGAGCCAAGGTGGCGCTGCTGTCGGGGCAGCCGCAGGGCTTCCTGCGCTACTGGCCGCTGGCCGAGGCGCTGGCGGCGCAGCCGGCTCGGCCGCGCCTGCTGCTGGTCATGGGGCTGAGCGGCGCCGGCAAGTCCACGCTGGCGGCGATCGCCGCCGGGCAGCTCGGTGCCATCCGCTTGCGCTCGGACGTCGAGCGCAAGCGTATCCATGGCCTGGCGCCGACCGACCGCAGCGGCGCGGCGCAGGCGCTCTACGGCGCCGAGGCCACCCGTCGCACCTACGAGCGCCTGGGTCAGCTGGCGCAGGGGCTGCTGGAGGCGGGGCATTCGGTCGTGGTCGATGCCGCGCTGCTGCGCCAAGGCGAGCGCGACGCGCTGCGCGAGCGGGCCCGCCGGCTGGGCTTGCCCTTCCTGCTGCTGGAATGCGTGGCCGCGCCCGAGCGCATGGAGGCGCGGCTGGAGGAGCGCGCCGCGGCTGATAGCGATGCGTCGGACGCCGGGGTCGAGGTGCTGCGGCGCCAGCGCTCCCAGGCCGAGCCGGTGCCGGCAGACTGGGCGGCCGAGCACCGCGTGCTGGCCAACGACGGCAGCCTGGCCGAGCTGGAGGCCGCCGTGGCCACCGTGCTGGCGGACTGGCAACGCTGAACGATCAGCGCTGCGCTGCCGGCGGCGGCCAGTCGACTTCGCTGGCGGGGCGGAACGGCCCGATCGGTGCCGAGGTCTGGCCTTGCCGGGTCAGGCGGATGTCTTCGTCGTTCGGGTAGCGGCCCAGCAGCAGGTAGTCGAACACGCGGCGCGCGATCGGCGCGGCGCTGGCGGCGCCGAAGCCGGCGTTCTCGACGATCACGGCCAGCGCGACCGTCGGATTGTCGGCCGGCGCGAAGGCCGAGTAGAGCGAGTGGTCGCGCTGGTGCTCGGACAGGCGGGCGGCGTTGTACTTGTCCTTCTGGCCGATCGTGACGGCCTGCGCGGTGCCGGTCTTGCCGCCGCTGCGGTAGGGCGCGCCGGCAAACACCTTGGTGCCGGTGCCCTCGGTCGCCACGCCCTCCATCGCGTTGAGCACGGCGGCGACATGGGCGGGCTTGTAGCCCAGCGGCTCGCCCGGGTCCTGCGGTGCCGGGGTCTCGATGCGGCTGACCACGTCCTGGGTCGCCAGCCGCACATGGGGCTTGTGCTTGACGCCGCCGTTGGCCAGCGTGGCGGTCGCATGCGCGAGCTGCAGCATGGTGAAGCTGTTGTAGCCCTGGCCGATGCCGAGCGAGATCGTCTCGCCCGCGTACCACTTGCGCTGCTCGGGCCGCTTGTAGGTGTTGCGCTTCCACTCCTGGTTGGGCAGCACGCCGCGCACCTCGCCGCGCAGGTCGATTCCGGTGATCTGGCCGAATCCCAGCGGCGCCATGAAGTCGTGGATCGCGTCGACGCCCAGGTCGTTGGCGAGCATGTAGTAGTAGACGTTGCTCGACATCACGATGCTGCGCCGCAGGTTGACCGCGCCGAGTCCGCCGTCGCCGTGGCTGCGGAAGCGGTGGCCGCCGAACTCCCAGTAGCCGGGGTCGTTGATGATGGTCTCGGGCCGGCGCTTGCCCAGTTCGAGCGCCGCCAGCGCCATGAAGGGCTTGTAGGTCGAACCGGGCGGATAGGTGCCGCGCAGCGCGCGATTGAGCAGCGGCTTGTCGAGCGACTCGTTGAGCGCCTTCCAGTTCTCGACGTCGATGCCCTCGACGAACAGGTTGGGGTCGAAGGTGGGCTTGCTGACGAAGGCCAGCACCTCGCCGTTGCGCGGGTCGATCGCCACCAGCGCGCCGCGGCGGTTGCCGAACAGGTCCTCGACCATCTTCTGCAGCTTGATGTCGATCGTCAGCCGCACCGTGTTGCCCGGCGTCGCGGGCGAGTGGGCGAGCTTGCGCACCGCATGGCCGCCGGCCGAGGTCTCGACCCGCTCGAAGCCGGTGGTGCCGTGCAGGATCTGCTCGTAGCTCTGCTCGATGCCGAGCTTGCCGATGTACTCGGTGCCGCGGTAGTTGGCGATCTCCTCGTCGGGCCAGTCCTCCATCCGCTCCTTCTCGCGCGCGTTGATGCGGCCGATGTAGCCGATCACATGGCTGGCGGTCTCGCCCAGCGGGTAGTGGCGGAACAGGCGAGCCTGGATCTCGACGCCGGGGAAGCGGTAGCGCTGCGCGGCGAAGCGTGCGATCTCCTCGTCGCTCAGGCGGGTGCGGATCGGGATCGAGTCGAAGCGGCGCGATTCCTCAGCCAGGCGCCTGAAGCGGCGCAGGTCGCGCGGCTGGATCTCGATCACCTGGCCGAGCTCGGCCAGCAGCTCGTCGAGCTTGCCGGCCTTGGACGGCGTGATCTCGAGCGTGTAGGCCGAGTAGTTGCTCGCGAGCACGACGCCGTTGCGGTCGGTGATCAGGCCGCGATGCGGCACGATGGGCAGCACCGCGATCCGGTTGGATTCGGCCTGTTCCAGCAGGTCATCGTGCCGGATCACCTGCAGGTAGACCATGCGCGACAGGATCAGGCAGAAGCAGAAGGCGGTGAACAGGCCGGCGATCCAGATCCGGGAGCGGAACCGGTCCAGCTGGCGCTCCAGGTTGCGCAATTCCATGGCGGATCAGAGCGGCCGACTGTCGTCGGGATCGTGGGGCCGGCGCTGCGGTGCCAGCAGCAGCCAGTCGGCCAGCGGCCACAGCAGCGCCTCGATCAGCGGGGCCAGCAGCGCCTGCCAGTCGGGCCAGCCGGCGCCGGCCAGCAGCCGCACCAGCCATTGCAGCGCATGCGCCAGGAACAGCAGCGGCAGCAGTTGCAGCGCCTGCGTCGGCGCCGAGAACCAGAGCAGGCGGCGCTGGATCAGGCTGGCGAGGTAGCCGAGCACGCTGAAGGCCAGCGCATGCTGGCCCAGCAGGCTGCTCTGGTGCACGTCGAGCAGCAGGCCGAAGACGAAGCAGGCGCCGACCCCGACCCGCTGCGGCTCGTGCACGACCCAGAACAGCAGCGCGACCCCGATCAGGCTGGGCGCCCAGGCCGCGCGTCCGGTCAGCCCCATGTTGAGCGCCATCTCCAGCAGCAGCGACAGCAGCAGGCTGAACCAGATGAACCAGGGGCGGACGGGCAGCAGCAGGTGCTGGTGGCCGGCGGGCATGATCATCTTGACGACTCCTGTCCGGACTGAGCCGGCCTGGATGTCCGGCCTGGAGCCGGCTTGGCGGGTTCCGGCTGGCTGGCGCGCTTGTCGGGGGCCGCGTTGCCGACCGGCTCGAGCACGAGCAGCTGCAGCGAATGGTCGATCTTGGCCATCGGCTGGCACAGCACGCGCGCGTAGCCGCCTTCGCCCTGGCGCTCGATGCTGTGCACGCGCGCCACCGGCAGTCCGGGCGGGTAGACGCCGTCGACGGCGCTGGTGGTCAGCAGGTCGCCGACCTCGATGTCGGTGCTGGCTGCGACGAAGCGCAGCTCCAGCCGGCCCAGGCGCGGCTGGCCATAGGCCACGCTGCGCTGGCCGGTGCGGGTGTTGAGGACGGGTATCGCCTGGTCGCGGTCGGTCAGCAGCGTGACCTCGGACACCAGCGGGTGCACGCGCGTGACCTGGCCCAGCACGCCATAGCCGTCCATGACGGGCGAGCCGGGCTGGATGCCGTGCGACTCGCCGCGGTCGATCACTAGCCTGCGGGTGTAGGGGTCGGCCGTGTCATAGAGCGCTTCGGCGGCCCGGGCCTTGACGCTCAGGCGTTCGCGCATGCCGAGCAGGGCGCGCAGCTCGCGGTTCTCCTGTCCCAGGTGCTCGACCTGGGCCGCGCGCTGCGCCTGGCGCGTGAGTTCGTCGCGGGCGGCTGCAGCTTCCTGCTGCGCGGTCTGCAGGCTGCCGAAATAGCCGCCGCCGGCCTGCAGCGCGCGCACCGGGGCCAGCGCCAGCGTCTGCAGCGGCGTCAGCGCGGTCGCCGCCACCGAGCGCACCGGCGCGCCCAGCTGCAGGCGGCTGTCGACCACCATCAGCAGCACAGACAGCGCGCCCAGCAGCAGCAGCTTGGACAGCGGCGACAGGCCCTGGCGGAAAAGTGAGGGTGCTGTGCGGTCTAGGGTCGCCTTGGCCATGGCCCGGGCCGGTCAGGGCTTATTCGTTGGACAGCACGCTGCCGCCGAGGCGGTCCATGCGCTCGAGCGCCATGCCGCAGCCGCGCACCACGCAGGTCAGCGGTTCCTCCGCGACCAGCACCGGCAGGCCGGTTTCCTCGGCCAGCAGGCGATCGAGGTCGCGCAGCAGGGCGCCGCCGCCGGTCAGCATCATGCCGCGTTCGGCGATGTCGGCGCCGAGCTCGGGCGGGGTCTGCTCGAGCGCGATCTTGACCGCCGAGACGATCTGATTCAGCGGATCGGTCAGTGCCTCGAGCACCTCGTTGCTGCTGATGGTGAAGCTGCGCGGCACGCCCTCGGACAGGTTGCGGCCCTTGACTTCCATCTCCTTGATCTCGGAGCCGGGGAAGGCCGAGCCGATCTGCTTCTTGATCGCTTCGGCGGTCTGCTCGCCGATCAGCATGCCGTAGTTGCGGCGGATGTAGTTGATGATGGCGTCGTCGAACTTGTCGCCGCCGACGCGCACGCTGCCCTTGTAGACCATGCCGCCCAGGCTGATGACGCCGACTTCGGTGGTGCCGCCGCCGATGTCGATCACCATCGAGCCGCTGGCCTCTGACACCGGCAGGCCGGCGCCGATCGCGGCGGCCATCGGTTCCTCGATCAGGTAGACCGCGCTGGCGCCGGCGGCCTCGGCCGCGTCCTTGATCGCGCGGCGCTCGACCTGGGTCGAGCCGCAGGGCACGCAGATGATGATGCGCGGGCTCGGCGAAAGCAGGCTGCGCGGGTGCACCATCTTGATGAACTGCTTGATCATCTGCTCGGTGACGACGAAGTCGGCGATCACGCCGTCCTTCATCGGGCGGATCGCCTCGATGTTGCCCGGGACCTTGCCCAGCATCGCCTTGGCTTCCTTGCCGACGGCCTGGATGGTCTTCTTGCCGCTCGGGCCGCCTTCGTGGCGGATCGATACGACCGAGGGCTCGTCGAGCACGATGCCCTTGTTGCGCATGTAGATCAGGGTGTTGGCGGTGCCGAGGTCAATCGCCAGGTCGGTGGAGAAATGCCGACGGAATGCTTCGAACATGTCAGGGTATCCTGTGCGGCCTGCCTGCGCTCTGGGACGGGCAGCGCCGGGTATGGTGGAGAGTGATCGGGAGTGGCGGACAGCCGCTGAGCAGGCGCGTCAATGCGCGGCTCGACCCGACAGTCGCCAAACGCGGGATAATACCGCATGGCCCGCATCTAAAGTGTTTTGGCGCCGAGGTTTTTTGTAACGAAAGCCGGTTCCCGGGCTGGCTTCACCCCTCCAATTGGACCCTACATGTCCCTGACCCTGCAAGATATCGGGCGGATTGCCCATCTCGCGCGGCTCGAGCTCGACGAGGCGCAGGCCGAGCGCATGCTGAACCGGCTCAACGGCTTCTTCGACATCGTCGAGCAGATGAAGGCGGTCGATACCGCCGGCGTCGAGCCGCTCGCGCACCCGACCGCCGTCATCGGCCAGGTCGCGCTGCGCCTGCGCGACGACGTGGTGAGCGAGCCCAACCAGCGCGAAGCCAACCAGCAGAGCGCCCCGGCCGTCGAGAACGGCCTCTTCCTCGTGCCCAAGGTGATCGAATGAGCGAGCTGCATCAACTCGACGTGAGCGCGCTGGCCGCCAAGCTGGCGGCGCGCGAGGTTTCTAGCGTGGAGGTCACGCAGTCCCTGCTGGCGCGCGCCAAGTCGCACGCCGACCTCGGCGCCTACCTGGCGCTCAACGAGGAAGCCAGCCTGGCGCAGGCGCGCGCCGCCGACCTGCGCCTGGCCAGTGGCGAGCGTACGCCGCTGCTGGGCGTGCCGATCGCGCACAAGGACATCTTCGTCACCCGCGACTTCCCGACCACCGCCGGCTCCAGGATGCTGGAGGGCTACCGCAGCCCCTTCGACGCCACCGTGGTTTCCAGGCTGGCGGCTGCCGGCATGGTCACGCTGGGCAAGGTCAACTGCGACGAGTTCGCGATGGGCTCGGGCAACGAGAACTCGGCCTACGGCCCGGCGCTCAACCCCTGGGACAAGACCCGGGTCCCGGGCGGCTCCTCGGGTGGTTCGTCCGCCGCCGTCGCCGCGCGCCTGGCGCCGGCCGCCACCGGCACCGACACCGGCGGCTCGATCCGCCAGCCGGCCAGCTTCACCGGCATCACCGGCATCAAGCCGACCTACGGCCGCTGCTCGCGCTATGGCATGGTCGCCTACGCCTCCAGCCTGGACCAGGCCGGCCCGATGGCGCGCAGCGCCCAGGACTGCGCGCTGCTGCTGTCGGCCATGGCCGGCCCCGACCTCGATCGCGACTCGACCAGCCTGGACCGTCCGGCCGAGGACTACGCCGCCGCGCTCGGCCAGCCGCTGGGAGCCGGCGCGACCGCCGCGCAGCCGCTCAAGGGCCTGCGCATCGGCCTGCCCAGGGAATTCTTCGGCGAAGGCTGCTCGGCCGACGTGCTCGACACGCTGCGCGCCGCGCTGGCCGAGTACGAGAAGCTCGGCGCCACGCTGGTCGAGATCAGCCTGCCGCGCACCGAGCTCGCGATACCGGCCTACTACATCATCGCGCCGGCAGAGGCCAGCTCCAACCTGAGCCGCTTCGATGGCGTCAAGTTCGGCCACCGCGCCGGACAGTACTCCGACCTGACCGACATGTACAAGAAGTCGCGCAGCGAGGGCTTCGGCGAGGAGGTGCAGCGCCGCATCCTGACCGGCGCCTATGTGCTCTCGCACGGCTACTACGACGCCTACTACCTGAAGGCGCAGCAGATCCGCCGCCTGATCGCGCAGGACTTCCAGTCCGCCTTCGGCCAGTGCGACCTGATCGCCGGCCCGGTCGCGCCCAGCGTGGCCTGGAAGATCGGCGAGAAGTCGGCCGACCCGGTCGCGGCCTACCTGGCCGACATCTATACGCTGCCGGCCTCGCTGTCGGGCCTGCCGGGCATGAGCGTGCCCTGCGGCTTCGCCGCCGCCGGCATGCAGGACTCGGCAACGGGCCAGGGCAAGCCCTTGCCCGTGGGCCTGCAGCTGATCGGCAACTACTTCGACGAGGCGCGCCTGCTCGGCGCCGCCCACCATTTCCAGTGCGCCACCGACTGGCACACCCGCGCGCCCAAGGAATATGCATGAGCCCCCACGCTCGAAACTTCGTTTTTTCGCTGCCCCCCGAGGGGGCGCAGGCCTCCCTTGGGGCGGCCCGACTGGAGTCCTGATATGAGCAAGAAGCAAGCCTCCCTGCTGGTGCAGGGCTACGAGGTCGTGATCGGCTTCGAGACGCACGCCCAGCTCTCGACCCAGAGCAAGATCTTCAGCCGCGCCTCGGTCGCCTTCGGCGCCGAGCCCAACACCCAGGCCTGCGCGGTCGACATGGCGCTGCCCGGCACGCTGCCGGTCATGAACAAGGGCGCAGTCGAGCGCGCGATCCAGTTTGGCCTGGCGGTCGGCTCGCACGTGGCCGAGCGCAGCATCTTCGCGCGCAAGAACTACTTCTACCCCGACCTGCCCAAGGGCTACCAGATCAGCCAGTTCGAGATCCCGGTGGTGCAGGGCGGCGAGGTCAGCTTCTACCTCGGCGACGAGAAGAAGACCGTGCGCCTGGTGCGCGCCCACCTCGAGGAAGACGCGGGCAAGTCGCTGCACGAGGACTTCCACGGCCTGTCCGGCATCGACCTCAACCGCGCGGGAACGCCGCTGCTCGAGATCGTGACCGAGCCCGACATTCGCTCCAGCGCCGAGGCCGTGGCCTACGCCAAGGAGC
>JBDLTM010000082.1:0-8697 GCA_039805805.1 Pseudomonadota bacterium
CTGCCCTTCGTGGTGCGCACGGTGCAGCCGGTGCTCGAGGACGCCGAGAAGGAGCTCGAGGAAGCCGCGACCTGCCTCGGCGCGACAAGGGGGCAGACCTTCCGCCTGGTCATCCTGCCTTCCATCCTGCCCGCCCTGCTGACCGGCTTCGCGATGGCCTTCGCCCGCGCGCTGGGCGAGTACGGCTCGGTCATCTTCATCGCCGGCAACGTTCCCATGGTGTCTGAAATCACGCCCCTCATCATCATCGGCAAGCTCGAGCAGTACGACTACGCCGGCGCCACCGCGGTGGCCTCGGTCATGCTCGGCATCTCCTTCGTGCTGCTGCTCGTCATCAACGCGTTGCAGGGCTGGCAGCGCCGCCGCTCGGGAGCCTCCGCATGAGCGCACGCAAGACCCTCTCGCGCGTGCAGGCCGGCACGACCGAGTCGCCGCTGGTGCGCTGGACGCTGACCGCGCTGGCGCTGGCCTTCATGGCGCTGTTCCTGGTGCTGCCGCTGGCCGCAGTCTTCACCGAGGCGCTGCGCAATGGCGCCGCCGCCTACTTCGATGCGCTGAAGGACCCGGACGCCTGGTCGGCGATCCGCCTGACGCTGCTGACCGCAGCCGTCGCCGTGCCGCTCAACCTGGTGTTCGGCATCGCCGCCGCCTGGGCGATCGCCAAGTACGAGTTCAAGGGCAAGGCCTTCCTGACCACGCTGGTCGACCTGCCGTTCTCCGTCTCGCCGGTGGTCGCTGGCCTGATCTACGTGCTGGTGTTCGGTGCGCAGGGCTGGCTCGGCCCCTGGCTGCAGGAGCACGACATCAAGATCGTCTTTGCCGTGCCGGGCATCATCCTGGCGACCGTGTTCGTGACCTTTCCCTTCATCGCCCGGGAACTGATCCCGCTGATGCAGGCGCAGGGCAACGACGAGGAGCAGGCCGCGATCGTGCTCGGCGCGTCCGGCTGGCAGACCTTCTGGCACGTCACGCTGCCCAACATCAAGTGGGGCCTGATCTACGGCGTGATCCTGTGCAACGCGCGCGCCATGGGCGAGTTCGGCGCGGTCTCGGTGGTCTCGGGCCATATCCGCGGCCAGACCAACACCATGCCGCTGCATGTCGAGATCCTCTACAACGAATACCAGTCGGTCGCGGCCTTCGCGGTCGCCTCGCTGCTGGCGCTGCTCGCGCTCGTCACGCTGGCGCTCAAGAGCCTGGTCGAGTGGCGCCACGAGCGCGAGCTCAAGGCCTCCGCCGAGCTGCCGCCCGAGCGCCCCGCCCACTGAAACCGATACACCCGAGACTTCCATGAGCATCGAAATCCGCAACGTCTCCAAGCAGTTCGGCGACTTCCAGGCCCTGCGCGACATCAACCTGCACATCGACTCGGGCGAGCTGATCGCGCTGCTCGGGCCGTCTGGCTGCGGCAAGACCACGCTGCTGCGAATCATCGCCGGCCTCGAGAGCGCCGACGAGGGCTCGATCCTGTTCAGCGGCGAGGACACCACCGACGTCCATGTGCGCGACCGCCAGGTCGGCTTCGTGTTCCAGCACTACGCGCTGTTCCGACACATGAGCGTGTTCGAGAACGTGGCCTTCGGCCTGCGCGTCAAGCCGCGCGCGCTGCGCCCGTCGGAGGCGCAGATCAAGGCCAAGGTGCACGAGCTGCTCAGCCTGGTGCAGCTCGACTGGCTGGCCGACCGCTATCCCTCGCAGCTGTCGGGCGGGCAGCGGCAGCGCATCGCGCTGGCGCGCGCGCTCGCGGTCGAGCCCAAGGTGCTGCTGCTCGACGAGCCGTTCGGCGCGCTCGACGCCAAGGTGCGCAAGGAGCTGCGCCGCTGGCTGCGCCGCCTGCACGACGAGCTGCACGTGACCAGCATCTTCGTCACCCACGACCAGGAGGAGGCGCTCGAGGTCGCCGACCGCGTGGTGCTGATGAACAAGGGCCAGGTCGAGCAGGCCGGCACGCCGCAGCAGGTCTGGGACCAGCCAGCCAGCCCCTTCGTCTACGGCTTCCTGGGCGACGTCAACCTGTTCCACGGCCGCGCGCACGAGGGCCTGCTGCACCTCGACGGCGTCGCGGTGCCGGCGCCCGAGCATGCGGCAGCGCAGGATGCCAAGGCCTTCGCCTATGTGCGCCCGCATGACCTCGAGGTCGAGCGCTGGCAGTCGGGCGCCACCGGCATCGTCGCCAAGCTCGAGCGCGCCATCGTGGTCGGCCCGATCGCGCGCCTCGAATTGTTGCCAGAGGACCCGCAGGTGCCCACCGGCCATGACCCGCTGATCGAGGCGCAGATCCCGGCCGAGCGCTTCCGCGAGCTCGGCTTCAAGGAGGGCGAGCGCCTGGTACTGTCGCCCAAGAAGGCGCGCGTCTTCCTGCGCGATCATTGACGAACTGCCGCGCCGGCTGGAACGAGGCTGCTCTTCAGGGAACTTCCTGCAGCGTGGCCAGGGCGGCTTCGAAGTCGAAGTTCCGCAGTGCCTCGGCCACCGCCTCGAAGCGCGCGTCCAGGCCGGCACGCAGCAGCGCCTCGTTGTCCTGGAAGATGGCCTGGCAGTCGGTGTCATGTTCCTGCAGCAGGGCGGCCAGGCGCTGGCGCAGGGCTTGCCACTGCTGGGGATCCGGCGGCGCTGCCGGCGGGGCCGGGCTGGCCGCCGGCGTGGCTGTCGCACCGTCCTGGCCGTGGGCGCTGTCGGCATGCTCTTTCCTGCCCAGACCCAGGCTCAGGGTGAACCAGAACAGGCTGCCCTTGCTGGCCTCGCTCTCGACGCCGATCTGGCCGCCCATCAGCTCGATCAGGCGATGCGCGATCGCCAGGCCCAGCCCGGTGCCGCCATGGCGGCGCGTGGCCGAGCCGTCGATCTGCTCGAAAGACTGGAACAGCTGTGCCTGCTGCCCGGCGCTGATGCCGATGCCGCTGTCCTCGACCTCGAAGCGCAGCACCACTTCGTCCTGCCGCCGCTCGAGCAGCCTGGCGCGCAGCGCGATGGCGCCGGTCTCGGTGAACTTGACCGCGTTGTCGGCGAGCTTGTGCAGCACCTGGCCGATCTGGCTGGCATCGCCATGGAGCTGGCGGGGCAGATCCGGCGACAGCTCGACATTCAGCCGCAGACCCTTGGCCGCGGCCTTGTCGCGGATTCGCCCGCTCACGGTATCGAGCAGTCCGCCGAGCTCGAAGTCCTGTTCCTGCGTGCCCAGCGTGCCCGCGTCCAGTCGCGTGTAGTTCAGGATGTCGTCGATCAGGCCCAGCAGCTGGCTGCTGGCGGACTGGACGGCCTTGAGCTGATCCTGCTGCTCCGGCTGGAGCTGGCTGGCTTGCAGCAGATAGGTCATGCCGATGATGGCGTTCAGGGGCGTGCGCAGTTCGTGCGACATGTTCGAGAGAAAGGCGCCCTTGGCCCGGTTCGCGGCCTCGGCGGCATCCCGCGCGGTGCGCAGCAGCTCCTCGGCCTTCTTGCGCTCGCTCAGGTCGACATGGGTGCCGACCGCGCGCAGCGGCCGGCCCGCCGAGTCGCGCTCGACCGTCTTGGCGCGGCTCAGGATCCAGCGGTAGCTGCCGTCCTTGCAGCGCAGCTGGAGTTCGAGCTCGAAGCTGCCTGTGCTGGCCAGCAGTTCGCGCTGCAACGCGGGCAGGCGCTCGCGCTCCGTCTCTGGCAGCAGGTCGACGAGCAGTCCCTGCAGGTCATCGGCCAGCTCGTCCTGGTCATAGCCCAGCATGGCGCGGTAAGCGGCGTTGACGATGGCCCTGTCCTTGATCAGGTCCCAGTCCCAGATGCCGTCGCGCGTCGCCTCCAGCGCGAAGCTCAGGCGTTCCTCGCTGATGCGGATCATCTCGGTCGCCTGGGCCAGCTCCCGGGTGCGCTCGGCCACGCGTTGCTCCAGATGGGCCTGGTATTCGGCCAGTTCGCGCTCGGTGCGCCGCTCCTGCGTGATGTCGCGCAAGGCGAGCTGAAACAGAATCCTGTCCTGGTGGCGGATGGTCGTCATGCGCACCTCGGCATCCCATTGCTCGCCGTCGGTTCGCTGGTGCAGCCAGTTGAACGTGACCGACCCGCTCTCGAGCGCGCACTGGGTGAAGCGCCGGGCCGCATCGCGTGAATCGCTGCCGTCGTATTGCGTCGGGGCCGCCAGGTCCAGCGGTGTCTTGCCCAGCACCTGGCTGCGGTCGTCCAAGCGATAGATGGCGACGGCCGCGGCGTTGCAGTCGATGTACTGCATGCTCTCGGGGTCCATCACGACCAGCGGAACATGGGAGTCCGTGAACAGGACGCGGTAGCGCTCCTCGCTTTCGCGCCGCGCCTCCTCGTTCTTCCTGCGTTCGGTGATGTCGCGTCCCACGCCATAGAGCATGTCATCGCCTGTGCTGCGGAAGTTGATCCAGGCTATCCAGTGATGGACGCCCTGCTTGTCGCGGTAGCGGTTGACGAATTCCTTGGCTTCAGGGGCCCTGACCAGTTCTTGGTCCACCTTCGACAGGCTGGCTTCGATGTCTTCTGGGTGGACGAACTCGGTAAATGCGTGTCCGACCATTTCATGCGGCTGGTAGCCGAGCAAGGCGGTGAAGGCGGGATTGATCAAGCCGAGACGACCGTCCGGCTCCACTGCCGCCATCAGGTCGGAGGACGATTCGAAGAAGCGCAGGTAGCGCTCGCGCTCGAGCTCGACCTGGCGGCGTTGTGTCGCATCGATGCAGAGACCTGAGATATGCACCGGCTTGCCGTCTGCGTCGTAGCTGGCATGGCCCGAGGCGTCGATCCAGCGCAGTTCGCCGGACGGCAGCACGATGCGGTAGTTGAGGATGAAGGGGTGGTTGTCGGTGATCGCAGCCGCCAGGCTCTCTTCGCAGCGCTGGCGGTCCTCGGGGTGCAGCCGCGATACCCAGGCTTCGTATCCTCCCCGGTCCAGCCTGGGGTCGAGGCCGAACAGCCGCATCATTTCGTCGGACCAGTGGTGGGTCTGCGACCGGATGTTCCAGCTCCAGGCGCCGGCGCGCGCCGCGCGCTCGGCCAGCGACAGCAGATCATGGGCCTGCTGCAGTTCCTCTTCGTGGCGCTGGTGCTGGCTCAACTGGCGCCGCAGATCGCGCTGTGCCCCGACGCGTGCCAGTGCGGCCAGCGCGCCCAGGGCGGCTGCGGTGCCCAGGGCGATCCACCACGCGCTGCGGCGCGCGGGTTCATAGACCTCCTCGAGGTCGATCTCGGTCGACATCCACCAGCCGGTGCCCGCGACACGCTGGCCGATGGCCAGCACGCGGTGATGGTGGTAGTCGTCGCCTTCGAACACCTGGCCAGGCGCCTGCTCCCCGCGTTCCAGCCGTGCTGCCGGCAGCGTTGACTGGGCCAGGGGCAGGTACAGCTGGCCGGCTGCTCCATCGGCCTGGTGGCGCAACACGTTCATGAGCTGCATCTGCTCACCCTCGCGGCGCCACAGGCCGGTCTCGCCGCTGGCGGTCGGCACCGACCATTGCCTCAAGGTCGGGAACAGCCAGCGCGTGGCGTCGGTTCGCAGCACGACCGCTGCCTGCGCAGGGTGGCCGGTGTGCAGCAGAGGGATCACGATGTCCAGGCGCCGGGGAATCGCCTCGTCCGGCTGCTGGTAGATGCCGGTCAGCACCGGCTTGCTCTGAGCCAATGCCGCTTGTAGCGCCGCCTGCAGCTCTGGGGCGGAGGCGCTGCTTTGCGGATGCTCGAGCTCGACTGCTGCACCGCTGGCGTCCAGCAACAGCACGCTGTCGCTGTTGTGATCCCGGCGCCAATCGACCAGGCGCTGCAGCAGCAGCTCGCGGCTGGCGCTGTCGCCGGCCTGGGACTTCAGGAACAGGCCGCCCCAGTAGGCGCTGGTGCTGAGGAAGCGGCCCTGACCCAGCAGCTCGGCGATCCAGCCATCGAGCTGAGCCTGGCGCAGCTCGGACACGGCCAGCAGCCGCTCCTGTGCCAGGTTGCGCTCATGGCGGAATTCCCCCTGGATGAGCAGGGCCGCCACGGCAATGACCAGGCCGCAGGCGGCCAGCAGTGGCCAGAGCAGGTGACCGAAAAGTCCGCTGGCGTGCCGCACCAGGCCACTGGCCTGGGGGGGAGCATTCGCTGGGGTCGCCTCGCCCGCATCTGATGTCTGTTGCTGCATGAGAAATGCTCCGGTCTCGCACCAGGGGTGCCCCAGTCCTGTTGGATTTCACATGCTATTGATGCGACTTCGGCTTGTCAATTTGGACATGCTGCCGCGCTCCGCGGGAGTCCCGGGCGTCCTGTCCGGTTCAGGAGTGGGTGCGCAAGCAAGGCCGCAGCAGCACGACCAGAGCGCCAGCGCCGCCCTCGGCCGGGCGCGCCTGCACGAAGGCCATCACCTCGTTCTTCTGCACCAGCCAGCTATGCACGCGGCCCTTGAGCACCGGGGTCTTGCCCGGCGAGCCCAGGCCCTTGCCGTGCACCACTCTCACGCAGCGCAGGCCGCGCTTGTGCGCCTCGCGGATGAAGCCGGCCAGCGTCTCGCGCGCCTCGTCGGTGCGCAGGCCGTGCAGGTCAACCTGGGCCTGGATGCTCCAGTCGCCCTGGCGCAGCTTGCGCGCCACCTCGGGGCCGACGCCGGCGCGGCGAAAGCTCAGGTGCTCGTCGATGTGCAGCAGCGTCTCGACGTCGAACTCGTCGCTGAGCGCCTCGCGCATCACGGCCTGCTCGTCGAGCTCGCGCTGCTGCGGCCGTGGCAGTGGCGGTTGCGGGCGCAGCAGATGGCGGCCGTGATGCGGCAGGCGCTGCACGGCGCCGACGCTGCGCTCGAACAGCAGCCTGTCCTTGTGCGCGCGTTCCTCCGCCTCGCGCCGCGCCGCCTCGGCGGCAGCGCGTTCAGCCGCCAGGCGCACGGCCTGTTCGGCGATCGCCTTGCGCAGGGTCTTGAGTTCGGAGAGCGAGCGCACTTTCATGCCGACGATTGTCGCGCAGCCACGCCCGCCCTGCCGGAGGCGGGTTTCAGACCAGACCGAGCTCGGCCATCGAGCGGCAGGCTGATGCCGTGACGATGAAGTGGTCGAGCACGCGCACGTCGACCAGCGACAGCGCCGACTTGAGCGTCTGCGTCAGCATCTCGTCGGCGCGCGAGGGCTCGGCGGTGCCGCTCGGGTGGTTGTGTGCCAGCACCACGGCCGCGGCATGGTGGTGCAGCGCGCGCAGCACGACCTCGCGCGGGTAGACCGATGTCTGCGACAGCGTGCCCCTGAACAGCTCCTCGAGCGCGATCAGCCGGTGCTGGCTGTCTAGGAACAGCACCGCGAACACCTCGTGCGGCTTGTGGCCGAAATGCAGCTGCAGGTAATGCGCAACCGCCTGCGGGCTTTCGAACAGCGGCTGCTCCTTGAGCTCCTGCGCCAGCGCGCGGCGCGCGAGCTCGACCACCGCCAGCAGCTCGGCGCGCTTGGCCGGGCCCAGGCCCTTGACGCTCTTGAGCGCATCGGCACCGCTGTGCAGCAGGCCGCGTATGCCCTTGAAGCGGTCGACCAGCTCCTGCGCCAGCTCGAGCACGTTCTTGCCCTGCACGCCGGTGCGCAGCAGCAGCGCGAGCAGTTCGGCGTCGCTCAGCGCAGCGGGGCCGCGCTGCAGCAGCTTCTCGCGCGGTCGCGCGTCGGCCGGCAGCCCCTTGAGGGGAATACTGATGCTGCTCATTCCTCTGTCCTCCCTTTCCTACAATAGGGGTTTACGCCCTGATCGCGGGCCGGCGCTTCTGCTGGCGCCTGGCCCGGTCCTGTGCCTTTCTATCATCTTTGTGTCCGCAGGTGTCAACGCCATGGCTCGAGTCGAACCGGCTTCCTTCCTCACCCTTCACTACCGCCTGTCGGGTCCGGACGGGCGCGACTTCATCAACACCTTCGAGGCCCAGCCGGCCACGCTGAGCCTGGGAGGCGGCGAGCTATCGCCCGCGATCGAGGCGCGCCTGATCGGCCTCGAGGAGGGCACCCATACCGTGATCGAGCTCGCAGCCGGCGAGGCCTTCGGCGAGCGCCAGCCCGAGATGGTGCAGTGGGTCGCGCGCAAGCTGCTCGACCAGCTCGGCGACCGCCACGAACAGTACGCGGCCGGCGACGTGGTGCAGTTCCCGACCCCGGACGGACTCGGCAGCTATGCCGGCACGGTGCTGGAGGTCAACGCGGACGGCGCGGTCTGCTTCGACTTCAACCACCCGCTGGCCGGCCAGCCGGTGCGCTTCGAGGTCCAGCTGATCGGGGTGCTGTGATGGAGCAGCTCATCCTGGCAGAGCCGCGGGGTTTTTGCGCCGGCGTCGATCGCGCGATCGAGATCGTCGAGCGCGCGCTGGAGAAGTTCGGCCGCCCGATCTACGTGCGGCACGAAATCGTGCACAACACCCATGTCGTCAACGACCTCAAGGAGCGCGGCGCCATCTTCATCGAGGAGCTCGACGAGGTGCCGCCCGGCGCGACGCTGGTGTTCAGCGCCCACGGCGTGAGCCAGGCCATCCAGCGCGAGGCCGAGGCGAGGGGATTCCGCATCTTCGACGCCACCTGCCCGCTGGTGACCAAGGTCCATGTCGAGGTCGCCAAGCTGCACAAGGAAGGCTACGAGTTCATCATGATCGGCCACAAGGGTCACCCCGAGGTCGAGGGCACGATGGGCCAGCTGTCCGAGGGCATCTTCCTGGTCGAGGATGTCGAGGACGTGGCCAAGGTCAAGGGCAAGGTGAGCGATCAGGGCAAGCTCGCTGTCGTCACG
>JBDLTM010000083.1:0-8614 GCA_039805805.1 Pseudomonadota bacterium
AGCGTGACCTCGCCGGTGACGGCGCGCGCCACCCAGCGCTGGGCGGTCTCGCGCAGCATGATGGCCTGCGGGTCGAACCAGCGGCCCTGGTACAGCAGGCGGCCCAGTTTCAGGCCGTTGATGCGGTACTGCTCGATCGTGTCCTCGTTGTGGATGCCGGTGACCAGGCGCTCGTAGGCGATGTGCAGCAGCGCCAGGCCGGGGGCCTCGTAGATGCCGCGGCTCTTGGCCTCGATGATGCGGTTCTCGATCTGGTCGCTCATGCCCAGGCCGTGGCGGCCGCCGATCTCGTTGGCCTTCAGGATCAGGTCGACCAGGCTGTCGAAGGTCTGGCCGTTCAGCGCGACCGGCACGCCTTCCTCGAAGCGCACTGTGACTTCCTCGGCCTTGACCGCGACCTCGTCCTTCCAGAACGCCACGCCCATGATCGGGTTGACGATGCGGATGCCCGAGTTCAGGTGCTCGAGGTCCTTGGCCTCGTGCGTGGCGCCGAGCATGTTGCTGTCGGTGCTGTACGCCTTCTCGACCGACATCTTGTAGTCGTAGCCATTGGCGATCAGGAACTCGCTCATCTCCTTGCGGCCGCCGAGCTCGTCGATGAAGGTCTGGTCCAGCCAGGGCTTGTAGATCTTCAGGCTCGGGTTGGTCAGCAGGCCGTAGCGGTAGAAGCGCTCGATGTCGTTGCCCTTGAAGGTCGAGCCGTCGCCCCAGATGTTGACATCGTCCTCCTTCATCGCGGCGACCAGCATGGTGCCGGTCACGGCGCGGCCCAGCGGGGTGGTGTTGAAGTAGGTGATGCCGGCGGTGCTGATGTGGAAGGCGCCGGACTGCAGCGCGGCGATGCCCTCGGCGGCCAGCTGCGGGCGGCAGTCGATCAGGCGTGCCTGCACCGCGCCGTAGCCCATCGCCTTGCGCGGGATCTCGTCGTAGTCGGACTCGTCGGGCTGGCCGAGGTTGGCGGTGTAGGCGTAGGGCAGGGCGCCCTTGAGCTTCATCCACAGCAGCGCGGCGCTGGTGTCGAGGCCGCCCGAGAAGGCGATGCCGACCTTCTGGCCGACGGGCAGGTTTTGCAGGATGGTGGCGGACATGGTCTGGTCTTTCCTCGGATCAGCCGTAGTGGCAGATGTAGTGGAAGGCCTCGCTCACGCGGATCTCGAAGCTCGAGTTGGCGGGCACGCTGAACTGGTCGCCCGGGCCGGCCTTCTGCCAGCTGTCGGAACCGGCCAGCTTGTACTCGCAGCCGCCGGCCACGCACTCCATGATCTCGGGCGCGGCGGTGCCGAAGGTCAGGCTTGCGGGCAGCACGACGCCAACCGACTTCCGGGTGCCATCGGGGAAGGTGATGCCGTGGCTGACGCACTTGCCGTCGAAGTAGACGCTGGCCTGGGTGTTGACGGACACGCCGTCGATCTGGGTGGTGCTCATGGATTCGCTCGCGATGAATCGCGGTTAAAAGGGATGGATGAAGCCTTGCGCCGCCCGCAGCGACGCACCAACCCTCCATTTTAGAGGGGAGGGCGGCGCGGCTGGCAGTAAATGTCGAGACTCAGGCGCGCGCGGCCCAGTCCTCGGCATCGAAGCCGACCGTGACCGCATCGGCCCATTCGACCACCGGGCGCTTGATCACGCTGCTGTGCGCGATCATCACCGGCCGCGCGCTGGCCGCGTCGACTACGCCGGCCTGCAGCGCCGGGTCGAGCTTGCGCCAGGTCGGGCCGCGGCGATTCAGCAGCTTGTCCCAGCCGACCGCGGCCTGCCAGGCGTCGAGCCGGTCCCCGGGGACGCCGAGCTTCTTGAAGTCGTGGAATTCGTAGGCGACGCCGTGCTCGGTCAGCCAGGCGCGCGCCTTCTTCACCGTGTCGCAGTTGGGGATGCCGTAGACCTTGATCATGGCGTGGATTGTGCCGCAGCAGGCCTGATCTGGAACAATAGCGGCCCAGCCGGGGCATTTTGCCCCGGCCCCACCTGTTCCGTCCCACGATGACCATCACCCAGACCGCCGACCTGCCCCAGAGCCTGCCCGACTGGCTTGCCTATTGCGAAAGCATCCATCCCAAGACGATCGACATGGGACTGGATCGCGTGCGAAGCGTGGCGCAGCGTCTCAACGGTGGCCAGGGCCTGCAGCCGGCCTGCCCGGTCGTCATCGTCGGAGGCACCAACGGCAAGGGCTCGACCTGCGCGCTGCTCGAGACCATCTACGGCCAGGCCGGCTACCGCACCGGCGTCTACACCTCGCCGCACCTGGTCCGCTTCGAGGAGCGCTGCCGGATCGACGGCCAGATGGTCGCGGCCGACGGCTTGCTGGCGGCCTTCGCCGACGTCGAGCTGGCGCGCCGCGGCAACGGCGGCGACCAGGCCGAGGTCAGCCTGAGCTATTTCGAGTTCACCACGCTGGCGATCGTGCTGACGCTGGCGCGCGCGCGGCTCGACGTCATCATCCTCGAGGTCGGCCTGGGCGGCAGGCTGGATGCGGTCAACATCGTCGAGCCGGCCTGCTCGGTCATCACCAGCATCGACATCGACCATATCGAGTTCCTGGGGTCGGACCGCGAAACGATCGGCTACGAGAAGGCCGGCATCATGCGCACCGGCCGCCCGGTGATCGTGAGTGATCCGCTGCCGCCGCAGAGCGTGCTGGACCGCGCGCTCGAGATCGGCGCCGACCTCTGGCGCGCCGGTCGCGACTTTCACTGCGGCGGCGACAAGCAGCAGTGGAACTGGGCCGGTCGCAGTCGCCGTCATGCAGGCCTGGCCTATCCGGCGCTGCGCGGCGCCAACCAGCTGGTCAACGCCGCCGGCGTGCTGGCCGCGGTCGAGGCGCTGCATCCGCTGCTGCCGGTGACAGCTCAGGCGATCCGCAGCGGCCTGGCGCTGGTCGAGCTGCCTGGCCGCTTCCAGATCGTGCCGGGCCAGCCAGCGCTGGTGCTCGACGTCGCGCACAACCCGCATTCGGTCGCGGCGCTGACCGAGAACCTCGACGCCATGGGCTACTATCCCACCACGCACGCGGTGTTCGGCGCCATGGCCGACAAGGACCTGTTTCCGATGTTCCAGCGCGTCAACCCGCTGATCGATCGCTGGTATTTCTGCGACCTGCCGCTGCCGCGCGCCGCTCGCGCCAGCGACCTGGAGGCGATCTGGCGCGGCACGCTGCCGCGCGCCGGCGTGCAGTCGGCGCTGTTCGCCGATCCCCAGGCGGCGCTCGACGCGGCAGTTGCGGCGGCGGACCCGGCTGATAGAATTGTCGTCTTTGGTTCCTTCCACACCGTGGGCGGCGTGCTGCAGAACGGGGTTCCCAGGCTGGACGCCAAGCATCTCTCGGCCTGACTCCTTTGCCATCCTCTGGCGCGGCCTTTACCATCACAGAACTGGCGAATGTTCAATTTCCGATTTGGCGGGCAGGGCGGTTCCAGCCCGACCGAGCCCCCCTCCATCGAGACCGTGCGCCGGCGCGCGCGGCACCGGCTGATCGGCGCCACCCTGCTGGTGCTGGCCGGAGTGATAGGCTTTCCGCTGCTGTTCGAGTCGCAGCCGCGTCCGGTCCAGGCCGACTTCGAGATCGAGATTCCCTCCAGCAAGGCAGCGCCTGCCGCGCCTCCTGTCGCTGCAGCGCCGGTCGCGCCTGGCAGCGGCCCTCAGGGTCTGGGCGAGAAGGAAGAGCTCGTCGCCGGATCTCAGCCCGCTGCGCCGGCACCGGCCGCCCCCAAGCCGGCCGCGCCAGCTGTGCCATCTCCGCCTGCCGCGCCGCTCGCGGCCCAGGCCGTGCCGCCCTCTGAGCCGGCAGTCGCAGCGCCGCCGGCCCAGGCCGCCAAGCCTGCCGAGCAGCCGCTTGCCAGCACCAGGCCGCCAGAGTCCAGGCCGGCAGAAAAGCCTGCCGAGAAGCCGGCTGAGAAAGCCGCGGACCGCAAGCCGGTCGAGCCCAAACCGACCCCCAGGGCGGACGACTCCGCCCGCGCCCTGGCGCTGCTCGAGGGTCGTCCGGCACCCCAGGCAGAAAAGTCAGCCGGTGCAGAGGCGGCTGCCAAGAGCCGCTTCATCGTCCAGGTCGGTGCCTTTGTCGATCCCGCGCTGGCCCAGCAGGCTCGCCAGAAGCTCGAGAGCTCCGGCCTGACCACCTACACACAGGTCAGCAACACGCCCGACGGTCCGCGCACCCGGGTCAGGCTGGGGCCCTTCTCCAGCCGTGCTGAAGCCCAGAAGGCAGCCGACAAGGCCCGGGCGACCGGCCTGTCGGCTTCCATCCTCACGCTCTGATGGCGGCGGTAGACCTGTTCCTGCTGCTGCTCTTGATCGCTTCCGTCCTGCTCGGCATGTGGCGCGGTCTCGTGTACGAGCTGTTCTCGATCGCGGGCTGGGTCACCGCTTTCCTGCTGGCCCAATGGCTGGCTGGCTGGGCCGGCGCTCGCCTGCCGCTGAATGACTTCTCCGAGCCGCTGCGCTATGCGGCCGGTTTCGTCCTGGTCTTCGTCCTGTCCGCCTTCGGCGCCGGCCTGCTTTCCTGGCTCATCAGCAAGCTGGTCGAGTCGGTCGGCCTCAATCCGGTCGACCGCGTGCTGGGCGCCGGCTTCGGCCTGCTGCGCGGCCTGGTCATGTTGCTGGCCCTGGCGCTGGTGGTCAACATGACCCCCCTCAAACAACAAGAAGTCTGGCAGGCATCGGTCCTGGCGCACAGCCTCGACCAGGGGCTGCATCTGCTCAAGGGCACCGTGCCGCAAAGCCTGGGCCGCTACTTTCCCTGAAAATTACTAGAGGATCACGTCATGTGTGGAATCGTCGGCGTTGTCAGCAACGCACCCGTCAACCAGTTGATCTATGACGCGCTGCTGCTGCTGCAGCACCGTGGCCAGGATGCCGCCGGCATCGCGACCCAGCTCGAGCGCAAGTTCTTCATGCACAAGGCCAAGGGCATGGTCAAGGACGTGTTCCGCACCCGCAACATGCGCGCGCTGCCGGGCAACTGTGGCCTGGGCCAGGTGCGCTATCCGACCGCCGGCAACGCGTTCAGCGAGGAGGAGGCCCAGCCCTTCTACGTCAATGCGCCGTTCGGCATCGTGATGGCGCACAACGGCAACCTCACCAACGCCGACCAGCTCAAGCGCGAGATGATCCAGAACGATCACCGCCACATCAACACCGAGAGCGACTCCGAGGTCCTGCTCAACGTGCTGGCGCACGAGCTCGCCCAGGCCAGCAAGCATGGCGCGCTGACGCAGGACGCGGTCTTCGCCGCCGTGCGCGCCGTGCATAAGCGCATCAAGGGCAGCTACGCGGTGGTCGCGATGATCGCCGGCCACGGCCTGCTGGCCTTCCGCGACCCCTTCGGCATCCGCCCGCTCTGCCTGGGCCAGAGCAGGGATGGCACCGTGATGGTCGCGAGCGAATCGGTGGCGCTCGAGGGCACCGGCCACGATTTCCTGCGCGACGTCACTCCGGGCGAGGCGGTCTTCGTCGGCCTGGACGGCAGCATGCGCTTCGAGCAGTGCGCCGAGAAGTCGCAGCTCTACCCCTGCGTGTTCGAGTTCGTCTACCTGGCACGTCCCGACTCGACCATCGACGGCATCTCGGTCTACCAGGCCCGCCTGAACATGGGCGAGACGCTGGCGCAGCGCGTGCAGGCCATGGTGCCGCTGGACCAGATCGACGTCGTGATCCCGATCCCCGAGTCCAGCCGTCCGTCCGCCACCGAGCTGGCCGACCGCCTGGGCAAGCCCTACCGCGAGGGCTTCGTCAAGAACCGCTATGTCGGCCGCACCTTCATCATGCCGGGCCAGTCGGTGCGCAAGAAGAGCGTGCGCCAGAAGCTCAACGTGATCGCCAGCGAGTTCAAGGGCCGCAACGTGCTGCTGGTCGACGACTCGATCGTGCGCGGCACGACCTCGAAGGAGATCGTCCAGATGGCGCGCGACGCCGGCGCCAACAAGGTCTACATGGCCAGCGCCGCGCCGCCGGTGATCTACCCCAACGTCTACGGCATCGACATGCCGACCAAGGGCGAGCTGGTCGCGCATGGCCGCACGCTCGAGGAGATCCGGCAGCTGATCGGCTGCGACGCGCTGATCTACCAGGACGTCGACGCGATGAAGCAGGCCGTGGGCAAGCTGCGCGCCGACCTCGATGGCTTCGAGGCCTCCTGCTTCGACGGCGTCTACTGCACCGGTGATGTCAGCTCGGAGGATGCGGTGCGCATGAACGAGAAGCGCGTCGGCGGCGAGGAGGACGACGGCGCCACCTCGCGCCTGGCGCTGCCGAATTCCTCGCAGGAGGGCTGAGCCATGGCCGATCCGAAATGGGAGGGCCTTCGCCGCGAGACCCTGGCCGTGCGCATGGCGGTCGAGCGCAGCCAGTACGGCGAGAACTCCGAGGCGCTCTACCTGACCAGCGGCTATGTCCAGCCCAGCGCCGAGACCTCGGCGCGCCGTTTCGGCGGCCAGGAGGAGGGCTACACCTACGGCCGCTCCAGCAACCCGACCGTCACCAGCTTCGAGCAGCGCCTGGCCGCCCTCGAGGGCTCCGAGGCCTGCATGGCGACCGCGTCGGGCATGTCGGCCATCATGCTGATGTGCTTCAGCCTGCTCAAGGCCGGTGACCATGTGATCATCTCGCAGTCGATGTTCGGCTCGACGCTCAAGCTGATAGGCTCCGAGTTCGCGCGCTTCGGCGTCGAGACCTCGGTCGTGCCGCAGACCGACCTGGCGGCCTGGAAGGCGGCGATCCGCCCCGGCGCCACGCGGCTGCTGTTCGCCGAGACGCCGACCAACCCGCTCGGCGAGGTCTGCGACATCGCCGCGCTGGCCGATCTGGCGCATGACGCAGGCGCCTTGCTGGCGGTCGACAACTGCTTCGCCTCTCCGGCGCTGCAGCGCCCGATCGAGTTCGGCGCCGACATCGTCATGCATTCCGGCACCAAGTACCTCGACGGCCAGGGCCGCGTGCTGGCGGGCGCCCTGTGCGCGAGCGAGCAGATGGTGACGACCAAGTTCCTGCCGGTGCAGAAGAACTCGGGCATGGTGCTGTCGCCCTTCAATGCCTGGGTCGTGCTCAAGGGACTGGAGACGCTGGACCTGCGCATGAAGGCGCAGAGCGCGCAGGCGCTCGAGCTGGCGCGCTGGCTGGAATCCCATCCGGCCGTCGCTCGCGTCCACTACCCCGGCCTGGCCAGCCATCCCCAGCACGAGCTGGCGATGAAGCAGATGAACGGCTGCGGCGGCGCGGTGGTCTCGTTCGACGTCAAGGCTACCGGCCCCGAGCAGGCGCGCGCGCGCGCCTTCCACGTGCTGGATTCGATGCGCGTGCTGTCGCTCTCCACCAACCTCGGCGACACCAAGACCCTGTGCGCGCATCCGGCCAGCACCTCGCACGGCAAGCTGTCGGAAGACCAGCGCCAGGCCGCCGGCATCGGCCAGGGACTGATCCGCGTCGCCGTCGGCCTCGAACATCTCCAGGACGTGCAGGACGACCTCGCACGCGGCCTCAACACTCTCGACTCGCTATGACCCAACGCGTCCGCACCCGCTTCGCCCCGTCGCCGACCGGCTTCATCCACCTCGGCAACATCCGCTCGGCGCTCTATCCCTGGGCCTTCGCGCGCGCCAACGGCGGCGACTTCATCCTGCGCATCGAGGACACCGACCAGGAGCGCTCGACCCAGGCCGCGGTCGACGTCATCATCGAGGGCATGAAGTGGCTGGGCCTCGACCATGACGAGGGCCCGTTCTACCAGATGCAGCGCATGGACCGCTACAAGGAAGTCCTGCAGCAGCTGATCGACGCCGGCCATGTCTACCCCTGCTACATGAGCATGGAAGAGCTCGACGCGCTGCGCGAGCGCCAGATGGCCGCCAAGGAAAAGCCGCGCTACGACGGCACCTGGCGTCCCGAGCCCGGCAAGGTGCTGCCCGCCATTCCCGAGGGCGTGCGGCCGGTGCTGCGCTTCAGGAACCCCAAGGAAGGCGTGGTGGCCTGGGACGACAAGGTCAAGGGCCGGATCGAGATCGCCAACGCCGAGCTCGACGACCTGGTGATCGCGCGTCCGGCTGCGCCCGGCGAGAGCGTGGGCGTGCCGACCTACAACTTCTGCGTCGTGGTCGACGACCTCGACATGGCGATCACCCACGTGATCCGGGGCGACGACCACATCAACAACACGCCGCGCCAGATCAACATCTTCAATGCGCTGGGCAAGGAGCACCCGGTCTACGCGCACCTGCCCACGGTCCTGAACGAGCAGGGCGAGAAGATGAGCAAGCGCAACGGTGCCAAGGCCGTGACCCAGTACCGCGAGGAGGGCTACCTGCCCGACGCGATGGTCAACTACCTCGCGCGCCTGGGCTGGAGCCACGGCGACGACGAGATCTTCAGCCGCGAGCAGTTCCTGCAGTGGTTCGATCTCGACCACCTGGGCCGCAGCGCCGCTCAGTTCGACGAGGCCAAGCTGCGCTGGGTCAACGCCCAGCACATGAAGAGCACGCCCGACGCCGAGCTCGTCCCCCTGGTGGCGGCGCAGCTGCAGAAGCGCGGCATCGAGGCCGACGAGCGCCTGGAAGCCATCTGCGCGCTGTTCAAGGACCGCTGCGACACCACCGTCGTGCTGGCCGACTGGGCGGCTGCCTTC
>JBDLTM010000084.1:0-8574 GCA_039805805.1 Pseudomonadota bacterium
CCCATCGCGATGTCGAGCGTGATCGCGTTCTCGAAGGCCTTGAATCCGATCGAGCGCGGCAGCACGCTGTCGTCGTCCTGCTCGTAGTGGCGCCTGCACAGCTCGACCGCCAGGCGGCCGGCGCGCTTGAACAGCTGCTCGCGGTCGGCGTGCGTGGCCACCACGGTGCCGTTGCCCGGCAGCGACAGTCCCAGCGCCTCGGTCAGGCAGTTCATCGAGTTGGCGGTGAACATGCCCGAGCAGCTGCCGCAGGTCGGGCAGGCCGAACGCTCGACCTCGGCCAGATCGGCTTCGCTGACCTTGTCGTCCACGGCCATCACCATGGCGTCGACCAGGTCGAGCTTCTTGATCTGGATGGTCTGGGTGCCGGGCACGGCCAGGCGCACCTTGCCAGCCTCCATCGGGCCGCCCGAGACGAACACCACCGGGATGTTCAGGCGCATCGCGGCCATCAGCATGCCGGGGGTGATCTTGTCGCAGTTGGAGATGCAGACCAGCGCGTCGGCGCAGTGGGCGTTGACCATGTACTCGACCGAGTCGGCGATGATGTCGCGGCTGGGCAGCGAATACAGCATGCCGTCGTGGCCCATGGCGATGCCGTCGTCGACTGCGATGGTGTTGAATTCCTTGGCCACGCCGCCGGCGGCCTCGATCTCGCGCGCGACCAGCTGGCCCAGGTCCTTCAAGTGCACATGGCCGGGCACGAACTGGGTGAAGCTGTTGGCGATCGCGATGATCGGCTTCTGGAAGTCGTCGTCCTTCATGCCGGTGGCGCGCCACAAGGCGCGCGCACCTGCCATGTTGCGGCCGGCGGTGGAAGTCTTGGAACGGTAGGCGGGCATGTCGATGTCCTCGTTGCTGCGTTGGGATGAGGCGAGCGCCTTGCGGCTGCTGCGCCTGGTCGGCCAGATGGCCTGTATCTGTCTGGATTGTCGCCGAGTCTGTGCGCGCTGGGCAGAGACCGCGGCTGCAAGCGGGTCAAGACTGCTGGTTCAGCCCCGGCTGAGCTTGAAGACGGCTGTGCTCGCGAGCAGATTGGGCTGCCAGCGTACCTCGTGACCCTCCTGCAGGCCGAAGCAGTCCTCGACCGTCAGGCCGTTGCGGCGCGCAAGCAGCTCGAAGTCGGCATAGGTGCCGACGCGGATGTTGGGCGTGTCGTACCACTGGTAGGGCAGTCGGCGCGTGACCGGCATGCGGCCGCGCAGCACGCTCAGGCGATTCGGCCAGTGCGCGAAGTTCGGGAAGGCGACGATGCAGCGCTTGCCTACGCGCACGGTCTCGCGCAGCATGGTCTCGGCGTTGCGCAGGTGCTGCAGCGTGTCGATCTGAAGCACGATGTCGAAGCTGTCGTCGCCGAACAGGCTCAGACCTTCCTCGAGATTGAACTGCAGCACGTTGACGCCGCGCTGCAGGCAGGCCTGTACCTTGGCATCGTCGATCTCGACGCCGTAGCCGCTGCAGCCGCGCCGGGTTCGCAGGAAGTCCAGCAGCGCTCCGTCACCGCAGCCGAGGTCCAGCACGCGAGCGCCCTGAGGCACCAGGCGTGCCACCGCTTCCATGGTCTGGCGGTCGCTCATGCAGCGTCTCCCTTCAGGTCGGTGGCCACGGTGTGGTCGAAATAAGTCCTGATCGCAGCCAGGTAGCGCGGGTCGTCGAGCAGGAAGGCGTCGTGACCATGCGGGGCGTCGATTTCCAGATAGCTGACGTCGCGCCGGTTGTCGAGCAGGGCCTTGACGACCTCACGGCTGCGTGCCGGCGAGAAGCGCCAGTCGGTCGTGAAGCTGATCAGCAGGAACTGGGCGCGCGCGCGAGCCAGTGCCGCGCTCAGGCTGCCACGTCCATAGAGCCGGGCTGGATCGAAGTAGTCGAGCGCGCGCGTGATCAGCAGATAGGTGTTGGCGTCGAAGTATTCGCTGAACTTGTCGCCCTGGTAGCGCAGATAGCTCTCGATCTGGAACTCGACCGCCTGAGTGCTGTACTGGTAGGCCAGGCGCTCGGCGCTGTCGGGGTCGCCGGCCTCGATGGCGCTGGCCAGGGGCTTGAGCTGGCGACCGAACTTCTCGTTCATGACGTCGTCGCTCAGGTAGGTGATGTGGCCGATCATGCGCGCGATGCGCAGGCCGCGGCGCGGGATGGTGCCGGCGCGCAGGTAGTGGCCGTCGTGGAAGTCCGGGTCGGTGACGATGGCGCGGCGCGCAACCTCGTTGAAGGCGATGTTCTCGGCGTTCAGGTTGGGGGCGCTCGCGATCACCACCGCATGGCGCACCCGGTCCGGATACTGCAGCGTCCAGCTCAGCGTCTGCATGCCGCCCAGGCTGCCGCCCATGACGGCGGCCAGCTGCGTGATGCCCAGCCGCTCGACCAGTCGGGCCTGGGCGTTGACCCAGTCCTCGACCGTCACCACCGGGAAGTCGGCGCCCCAGGGCTGGCCGGTGGCCGGGTTGGCATGGGTCGGGCCGGTCGAGCCGAAGCAGGAACCGATGTTGTTCACGCCGATGACGAAGAAGCGGTCGGTGTCGAGCGACTTGGCCGGCCCGATCATGTTGTCCCACCAGCCCTCGCTTTTCGGGATCGGCTGGCCGCTGGCGTCGGCCCTCAGTCCGGCCACGTGGTGGGAGGCGTTGAGCGCGTGGCAGATCAGCACCGCGTTCGACTTGTCGGCGTTGAGCTCGCCATAGGTTTCGTAGACCAGCTCGTAGCTGGGCAGCACCGAGCCGCTCTGCAGCGGCAGCGGCTGGTCGAATCGCATCGTTTGTGGCGTGACGATCAAGGCTTGCACCCCAGGGACTCCCGAGTCCCGAAACAAAAAACCCGGCGCCGCGAACCGTCGGATGAGCAGAGACGGGCACGTAACCGGGGTCCCCTCTTTAGCGGCATTTCTAACGCGCCCGCAATCCGGAAAGCAAATCGGCGCATCTCCATAGTATAAGTTCATCATCCGACAGGCTGGAGCAGGGGAGGGTGACATGACCGAGATTTATGGCTTCGATGCCTATTCGCCGCGCGAGATCGCGCAGCGGGTCGAGACGGTGGGCGTGGCCAAGGCTCGCCTGCCGCTGCTGCAGCTCGCGCTGCTGGGCCTGCTGGCGGGCGCCTTCATCGGCCTTGGGGCGCTGGGTTTCGTGGTCGTGAAGTCCGACAACACGCTGGGCTATGCCGCCGGCCAATGGCTGGGGGGGCTGGTGTTCTCGCTCGGCCTGCTGCTGGTCGTGGTCGCCGGGGCCGAGCTGTTCACCGGCAACAACCTGCTGGCGATGGCCTGGGCAGGCGGCCTGATCAGCAGCAGGGAACTGCTGCGCAACTGGCTGGTCGTCTGCCTGGCGAACCTGGCGGGTGCCGCCGGGCTCGCGCTGCTGGTGCACTTGAGCGGTCATGCTCAGCTCAACGGCGGCGCGATCGGGCAGACCGTGCTCAGGATCGCGCTGGCCAAGCAGGCCCTGCCCTGGCAGGAGGCGCTGATGAGGGGGGTGCTGTGCAACCTGCTGGTCTGCATGGCGGTCTGGATGGCGATGGCGGGCCGCAGCGTGGTCGACAAGGCGGTGGCGATCGTGTTCCCCATCAGCGCCTTCGTCGCCGCCGGCTTCGAGCACAGCATCGCCAACATGTATCTGATGCCGCTGGCCTGGTTGCTGCAGCAGTCCGCCATGGCGGCGGATCAGCCTGCCGTCACCTGGGCGGGCATGCTGGGCAACTGGTTGCCGGTCATCGCCGGCAACCTGCTGGGCGGCAGCGTGCTGGTCGCGATGGTCTACCACCTGATCTACAGGAGGGGGCAGCAGCCGGATTGATGCGGTTTCTGTTGCGCAGTCACAACGCATGAAAAAAATTCCCTAATTTCATCGCCTCGGCGCATAATGGGATGTGCCTGAGATTCAGGCGCATTGGGTGATAGGTCAGTTTCGTGCGCCACAGCGGCCAAGACTTTCGGTTACGTCGTGCTACCGGGGCTCCATCGCTTTTCGTTTCGTGTTTTTTTCGGGAGTCCCTTGATGGGCAACAAACTGTACGTCGGCAACCTGCCTTACTCGGTGCGCGACAATGATCTGCAACAGGCTTTTGGCGAATTTGGTCTGGTCACCAGCGCCAAGGTCATGATGGAGCGCGATACCGGTCGCTCCAAGGGTTTCGGCTTCGTCGAGATGGGCAGCGATGCCGAGGCTCAGGCTGCCGTCGAAGGCATGAACGGCCAGTCGCTGGGCGGTCGTAGCCTGGTGGTCAACGAAGCACGTCCGATGGAACCCCGCCCGCCGCGCAGCGGTGGCTTCGGCGGTGGCCGTCGTGAAGGCGGCTTCGGCGGTGGCCGTGAAGGTGGCTTCGGTGGCGGTCGCGAAGGCGGCGGCTACAACGATGGCGGCTTCCGCAGCCCCTACGGCAATCCTGGTCGCCGTGACGGCGGCAACCGCGGCGGTTACTGATCGAACGGGCGCCGCAGCGCGCCCCTGAAATCGGACCCCTGGTTCATGCCAGCCCCGTGACCGCAAGGTACGGGGCTTGTTTTTTGCTGGCCTCCGCCGATCAGCGAGGCGCCAGTTGAGCGCGGACCCGCCCCTGCAAGTCCATGATGCCCCTCTGGCTGTCGTAGCGCAGCCGGTCGGCGCTGATCTGGTGCGGGCCGCGCTGCAGAACAACCGGCTGCTCTGACCAGAGCAGCTTGCCGTCGCGGGCGACGAACAGCTGTTCGCTGCGCAGTCGCATCAGCTGCCCATCGGGCGTACCGCTGCGCTCCACCACCACCGCTCCTTCGAGCCGGTACTGGCTCTGCCGGACATCGGTGCTCAGCCGAAGCGCCGACGCGCGGGTGAGCTGGCCCAGGTCGCCATAGGCGCGCAGCCTGGCCTGGTCGATCTCGATCGCGTCGTTGTCCGGGTAGTGGCGAGCTTCGCTGCCGGCGAGTTCGCTGCGCAAGCTGCCATCGGCTTCGTGGCTGCGCACCGAGAAGCCTTGCATCGTGTAGTCGGGCTCGTGCAGCACCGGGCCAGGTGCTGCCGGATCCTTGGGCGCTGGGGTACTCCGAAGCACCCAGTAGCTGCCCAGCGCGAGCACGCCCATGATCAGCACCGGCAGGTAGACGGCACTGCGGTCCCAGCCGTGGCGCAGCGGCGCAGGCAGCTTCATCCCGCAGCTTCCTCGAGCAGGCTGGCATAGCGACCGCTGGCCACCAGGATCAGGTCGCAGAACTCGCGCGCCGCGCCCAGTCCGCCCGCAGCCCGGGTCACATGGTGGGCGATCGCCAGCACCTCGGCATGAGCCGCCGGCGGCGCCGCGGCCAGCGCGCAGCGGCGCAGCACCGGCAGGTCGGGCCAGTCGTCACCGATGGCGGCGGCCTGGTTCCAGTCCAGGCCGAGCTCGGCCATGATGCTTTCGGCGGCCGGACGCTTGTCCTCGGTGCCGAAGCGGCAGTGCGTCACCCCCAGCGCGGCCAGCCGGCGGCGCAGCGGCGCCGAGTCGCGGCCGGTCACCACGGCGGGCGTGATGCCGGCGCGCTGCAGCAGCTTGATGCCGTGGCCGTCGAGCGTATGGAAGCGCTTGATCGTCTCGCCTTCCTCGGTGAAGTAGAGACCGCCGTCGGTCAGGACGCCATCGATGTCGAAGAAGGCGATCCTGACCGGCTGAGCGCGCAGCAGCAGCTCGGGCGGGAAGTTCAGGGCCGGCAGCAGGCCGGGCAGGTTCGAGTCTTGGTTCATGGTGGTGTGCGCTGGCGGCGGTCAGATCACCTTGGCACGCATCAGGTCGTTGCTGTTGAGCGCGCCGCAGAGCCGGCCGTCGGCGTCGACCACCAGCAGGCTGTTGACGCGGTGAGTTTCCATCAGCTGGGCTGCCTCGACGGCCATCGCGTCGGGTCGCAGGCTGCGAGGTTGCGGGTGCATGACCCGCTCGGCCGTGACGCTGCGCAGGTCGGTGCCGGCCTCGATCAGGCGCCTCAGGTCGCCGTCGGTGAAGATGCCGACTGGCAGGCCGGCCCCGTCGACCACGGCGGTGGCGCCCAGGCCCTTGGCGCTGATCTCGCGCATCATCTCGCTCAAGGAGGCCTGCAGGCCGACGCGTGGCGTCTGCTCGGCCGGCCGCATCACGTCGCTGACCAGGGTCAGCAGCTTGCGTCCGAGCGCGCCTCCCGGGTGCGAGCGGGCGAAGTCGTCGGGCCGGAAGCCGCGCGCGCTCAGCAGGGCGACTGCGAAAGCGTCGCCCAGCGCGAGCTGCACCGTGGTGCTGGCGGTCGGGGCCAGGTTGTGCGGGCAGGCCTCCTTCTCGACGCTGGCATCGAGCACGACATCGGCATGCCGGCCCAGGCTGGAACCGGGGCGGCCGGTCATCGCCAGCAGCGGCACGCCCATGCGCTTGATCAGCGGCAGGATCGCGGTGAGCTCCTCGCTCTCGCCGCTGTTGCTGATCGCCAGCACCACGTCGTCGCGCGTGATCATGCCGAGGTCGCCATGGCTGGCTTCGGCCGGGTGCACGAACATGGCCGGCGTGCCAGTCGACGCCAGTGTCGCAGCGATCTTGCGCCCGACATGGCCGCTCTTGCCCATGCCGGTCACGACCAGTCGGCCGCTGCACTGCAGCGCCAGCCGGACCGCCTGCACGAAGCTGTCGCCCAGTCGTCCGGCGGCGGCATCGATGGCCTGGGATTCGATGGTCAGGGTATCGCGCGCCAGCGCCAGCATGGCGTGCGGGTCAAGCAGTGGGTGGGCTGTCATGTGGCGAATTATCGGACAAGGGCTGATCCGGTAGCCTGGCAGTCAGACTCTGCCGATAAGATTCAAGCATGAATTCCCTCGATATCGCGCTGCTCTATCTGGTCGCTGCCGTGGCGGGGGTAGTGCTGTGCCGCCTGGCCAAGCTGCCGCCCATGCTCGGCTATCTCGCCGTCGGGGTGCTGATCGGCCCCAACGCGCTCGCGCTGGCGCATAACTCGGCCGGCGTGCGCTACCTGGCCGAGTTCGGCGTCGTGTTCCTGATGTTCGTCATCGGCCTCGAATTCAGCTTGCCCAAGCTGCGCACGATGCGCCGCCATGTCTTTGGCCTGGGCCTGCTGCAGGTGGTGCTGACCATCGTGCTGACCACGATGGGTTCGCTGCTGCTCGACTGGTGGCTGCCGCGCTGGTGGCAGCTCGAGTGGTATCACGCGATCGCGCTCGGCGGCGTGATGGCGATGAGCTCGACGGCCATCGTCGTCAAGCTGGTCGCGGATCGGCTCGAGCTCGAGTCCGAGCATGGCAAGCGCGTGGTCGGCGTGCTGCTTTTCCAGGACCTGGCCGTGGTGCCGCTGCTGGTGCTGATACCGGCGCTGGGCTCGCCGCCCGAGCAGCTGCTGACGGGAATGGGGCTCGCCATCGTCAAGGCGGTCGTGCTGCTGGGCGTCCTGCTGACCGGCGGCCAGAAGGTGATGCGCTGGTGGCTCACCCTGGTGGTGCGGCGCAAGAGCGAGGAGCTCTTCATGCTCAACATCCTGCTGCTCACGCTGGGCCTGGCCTGGCTGACCGAGCATGCCGGTCTCTCGCTCGCGCTGGGCGCCTTCGTCGCTGGCATGCTGATCTCGGAGACCGAGTTCAAGCATCGGGTGGAGGCCGACATCCGGCCCTTCCATGACGTGCTGCTCGGGCTGTTCTTCATCACCATCGGCATGCTGCTCGACTGGCACATCGTCTGGGAACGCTGGCCGCTGGTGCTGGTGCTGCTGTTAGTAGCGCTGCTGTTCAAGCTGGTCGTCATCACGGGGTTGGCACGCGCCTTCGGCGCCCCGTCGGGCACCTCGCTGCGCGTCGGCCTCTACCTGGCGCAGGCGGGCGAGTTCGGCTTCGTGCTGCTGCAGCTGGCGGCGCAGAGCCGGCTGATCCCGCCCGAGTTGTTCAACCCGGTGCTGGCGTCGATGGTGATCTCGATGCTGCTGGCGCCCTTCATCATCATGGGCAGTAATGCGGTGGTGACCCGTCTCGTCGGCAGCGACTGGCTGATGCAGTCGGTGCAGATGACGCAGATCGCCTCGCGCGCGATGGCGGCCGACAAGCATGTGATCATCTGCGGCTACGGCCGCTGTGGCCAGAACCTGGCCCGCATGCTCGAGCGCGAGCGCATTCCCTACATGGCGCTGGATCTCGATCCGGACCGGGTGCGGCAGGCGGCTGCAGCCGGCCATTCGGTGGTCTATGGCGATGCCGCCCGGGTGCAGGCGCTCAAGGCGGCCGGACTGCTGCGCGCCAGCGCGGTCGCGGTGACCTATCTGGACACGGCCAGCGCGCTCAAGGTGCTGGCCCTCGCCCACGAGCATGCGCCGACCGTGCCGGTCATGGTGCGCACCGTCGATGACCAGGATCTCGACAAGCTGCGCCAGGCCGGCGCGACCGAGGTGGTGCCCGAAGCGATCGAGGCCAGCCTGATGCTGGCCGGCCATGCGCTGGCGCTGGTCGGGGTGCCGATGCGGCGCGTGATCCGCCTGGTGCAGGAGCAGCGCGAGCAGCGCTATTCGCTGCTACGCGGCTATTTCCATGGCGCCGACGACAGCAGTTCGGAAGATCTGGAGCAGGAGCGGCTCGTCACGGTGACCTTGCCGCCTGCTGGCAGGACACTGGGGCGCAC
>JBDLTM010000085.1:0-8540 GCA_039805805.1 Pseudomonadota bacterium
GTGATCGCCGGCAGCCGTCCGGTCGAGGTGATCGAGCAGGCGCTGATGCAGGTCATCGCCGCCGGACGGCAGCAGGCCTGAATCGGCCATGGCACGCATCGTGCTGTACTGCCAGCCCGGCGCCAGGCAGACCCAGCTCGCTGGCAGCCACGACGGCAAGCCCAAGATCCAGCTCAAGGCGCCGCCCGTCGACGGCGAGGCCAACAAGGCGCTGGTCGCCTTCCTGTCGGCGCTGTGCGGAGTGCCCAGGTCGGCCATCAGGATCGAGATGGGGGCCAGCAGCCGCACCAAGCGGGTCGAGGTCGCTGGCCTCGACGACGAACAGCTCCGGGCCGCGCTCGGCCTGTGAGCTTACGGCTCAGTTGAGCAGCAGGCGCGAACGCTGCGGGCCTGCTTCTCCGTCTTGCTCGGCCTCGAGCTCGGCCAGCTCGAGCGATTCGCACAGGTCCCGGCACTCACCTGCCAGGCGCGAGCAGAGTTCGATGAAATGGCCTTGCAGCTCGGCCTGCTGCTGGAAATGGGCCATTCCCTCCCCGCCTATCATCGCCAGCATGGCCTCGAGCTGGGCCAGCTTGCAGCTGAGTCGATCAAAGCGATTGCGCGATCCCGCTTGCTTGTCCATCCGGCACTCCCTCCAGATTGAATCCGCCCAGAGCGAGGCGGATCAGCAACTGATGCAGCCGGCTGCCGGCAGACGGCGGCCGACCGTTCGGAAAAAAAGAGGCCCGGCACATGGCCGGGCCAAAAGGCTTTGCCTTCCCCCCTCACCTAACGATTCTTATCAAGGCAAACCCACGAATCCTTGGCAACTTTTCGCGTTTCGATGGGTTCAGAATAGCAGGTCGAAGAAGGGACCAATAGGGCAAACATCCTAATTTTTGTCACGAAAATCAACTATTTTCATACTAGGAGAATGGGCTCAATTCTTGATCAGAAAAGAAAAGCCTTTCCGAAACAATCACTTGGAAGGTTTTCAGGACTTCTCCACAAGATCGCTCCCTCAGGCAGTGGATTTCCGTGACGCTCGCCTGTCAGGCCAGGCCTTCGGCCTTGAGCGCGGACTGCACTGCCGGGCGGGCCGCCACGCGCGCCTGGTAGGCCTGAAGCACCGGCCAGGTCGACAGGTCGACCGGAACGACGCGGAACCAGCTCAGCACGGTGAACAGGTAGGCATCGGCCACCGAGAACTCGTCTCCGAGCAGGTAGTCCTTGCCTTCGAGCTGCTGTGCGACATAGGCCAGGCGGCGCCCGAGGTGGGCGCTGGCGATGTCCCTCCAGCCCTGTGGCGCGGCCGGGTTGAAGAAGGGGGTGCAGGACTTGTGCAGCTCGGTGCCGATGAAGGTCAGCCAGGCCTGCAGCCGGTAGCGCTCCACGCTGCCGTTGGCCGGTGCCAGGCGCTTCTCGGGCACCAGGTCAGCCAGGTACTGGACGATGGCCGGACCTTCGGTCAGCAGCTCGCCGCTGTCGAGCTGCAGCGCCGGCACATAGCCCTTGGGGTTGATGGCCAGGAAGTCCTCGCCGCTGGCGGTCTTCTTGGTCTTGAGGTCGACGGTCTCGGTCTCGTAGGACAGGCCGCTTTCTTCGAGCACGATGTGCGGTGACAGGGAGCAGGCGCCGGGCTTGAGGAACAGTTTCATGGTTTTCCAGTCTCTGGTTGCGGTTGAGAAAATCGGCCGGCAGCGAGCCAGCCGTGGTGATGGGTCTAGAACGGGACGTCGCCGTCTTCCTCGGCATCCCAGCCCTGCGGCTGGGCGCCGGCGGCAGGCGGCTGCATGGCAACAGCAGCGGGCTTTGCAATGGACGAGCTGGCCACGCCAGGCTCGGTGGCGGCGCCCAGCGCCTTCTCGAGCGCCTGCTCGACCGCGGCGATGCGCTGCTGGCAGACCTGGTAGGCCGCGACCGATTCGGTCACGATCGCCAGCAGGTCGTCGATATTGGGCTCGTCCTGCTCGCGCAGGGTCTGGGCATGGCGCTGGAGCACGCCGTAGGCATCCCTGAAGGTCTTGGCTTTCATGAGGGTGAGGAGCGTTTAGGTTTCTGGATTTTTCACGGTCGCGCCAGCGCGGCTGACCTGCGCGCCGACCTCGCCGTCGTGGAACTGGATCGTCAGCACCTGCCCCGGGGCCAGCTCGCTGGCGCGCTGCAGCGTGCGGCCGCTGCCGGCGTCGCGCACGACGGCGAAGCCACGGGCGAGCGTCTTATGCGGACCCTGGCCAGTGATCTCGAGCATGAGCGCACGCGCCGACTGACTGCCCTGGCGCAGCGCCTGGCGGCAGCCGGCCGTGACATCCTGCCAGGAGCGCTGGCTGGCATCGCGCGCCTGTCGCAGGGCGAAGATCGAGCGCTCGCCGACCTGCTGGACGCGCAGCGCGGACTGTTCGCACGCTCGGTGCAAGGCCAGGCGGGAGTTGGCCTGCAGCTCGGCCCAAGCCGCCGGCACGCGCTGGCGCGCGAGATCGAGCTGGTGCCGGGCGAGCAGCCTGATCTCGGAGTCGGCCTGCTGCGCTGCGGCACGGGCCTGCGCGATGCCGGCCTGGCCCAGGCGCGCAACCAGCTCGAAATGCGCGCGCGCCTCGCTGGCACGGCGCGCGATCAGTTGCTCGATGCCGGCGATGACCTTGGAAGGGGTGTCGAAGCGCTGTTGCGCCACCTCGTCGAGCAGGGTGCTGTCGCGCTCGTGGCCGATTCCGGTCAGCACCGGCAGATCCAGCTCGCAGACGGCGCGCGCCAGCTCGTAGTCGTTGAGCCAGGCCAGGTCGTTGACCGCGCCGCCGCCACGGATGATGGCGACCGCGTCGGGCAAGCCCTGCCGCTCGAGCTTGCGCAGCGCCTCGAGCAGGGCAATGCGGATTTCGGCCGCGGCGCCCTCGCCCTGGAAGCGGCTGAAGGCATAGTCGAAGCGGCAGACGCCATGGCGCTGCAGGCGCTCGGCCTCAGCCTGGAAGTCGCCCAGGCCGGCACCGCCCTCGGGCGCGATCACCAGAACCTGGCGATAGTCCCAGGGCAGCGCGAGCTGCCGCTGGCGCTCGTAGAGTCCCTCGCGCTGCAGCCGCTCGCGGATCTCGCGCTTGCGGGCTTCGAGGTCGCCGAGGGTGTAGCCGGAGTCGATCGCGTCGATCTCGAGGCTGAAGCCATACTGCGGCTTGAAGACGGGCCGGGCTCGCAGCAGCAGCTTGATGCCCGCGGCGAGGTTGGCGCCGGTGGCGCGCTCGAACTCGGGCAGGATGCGCGCGGCGGTCGAGGCCCAGATCATGGCGCTGGCCTTGGCCAGCACCTGGCCGGCCGCGTCGCGCTCGGCCAGTTCCAGATAGACATGGCCGTTGCGCAGGCGCGCGTCGACGACGTCGGCCAGGGTCCAGACGCCGGAGGGGAAGGATTGCGCGACCAGTTGCGAGACGCCGGCGAGCAGTTGCGACAGCGGGATGCCGGCGGCGCGGGCCGGAGCGGCATAGGCAGGCGCCGGCTCGGCCAGCATGCCGGGGGCCACGGGGGTGGCGGGTGCCAGCGCAGCCGGACTGGAAGCTGCCAGCTCGCCTGGCGGGAGCCAGGCCGAAAACGGTGCGAGCTCGCGTCCATCGGGAACATACCATTGGCGCCGGGCCGGATCCCAGCGGGCGCCCAGCGCCTTGGCGCTGTCCTTGTCGCGAAACGGTACCTGGAGATAGGTGACGGGCATGGGCCTATTGTGGCCCATGCCCGTCACTCGTGGCCGCAGCGGGTAATTACTGCGACTGCTGGATGCCGGACAGGACCCAGCCGCCCGAGCCGGCGCGCGGCTTGCTCAGGTGCCAGACCTCGTCGAAGTTCTCGGCAGCGGCGCCCTTGTCTTCCTGAATCAGGCCTGTGAAGCGCACGCTGACGATGTAGCGGCTGGCTTCCTCGACCACCTCGAGCACCTGGACGTCGAGGCTGAGCACCTTGGTCTCCTGGGCAGCACCGGCGCGCTCCATGAAGTCCATCTTGAGCTCGGCGAACATCTCGGGCGTGGTCACCTCGCGCAGGTCGTCGAGGTTGCCGCTGTCGTTGGCCGCCTGCAGGCGGATGAAGTTGACCTTGGCGTTGCGCACGAAGGACTCGACGTCGAAGTCGGCCGGGATCGCGGCTGCAGCGGGGGCGGCAGCCAGGCCGGCACCGATGGCCGAGCCACCGGCCAGGCCGGCGCCGATGCCGGAACCGACGGCAGACGGAGCGGAAGCGGCCGGTGCGGTGCTGGCCGGCGGCATCGAGACGTCATAACCGCGCGAGGCTGGCGCATCGGCCTGGCCGCTGCGGAACATGCCGCCTGCAGCCGAACCAGCGCTTGCAGCAGCCGTCGCCATGGCCGGATTGCGGGCAGCGGCACGGCGGCGCATGATGAAGCCGATCACCGCGACAGCGACCATGGCCAGCAGCGCGATCATCATGAAGGAAGCCAGTTCCTCGCCAAAGCCGAAGTGCGAGGCCAGCGCAGCCAGGCCGATGCCGGCGGCGATGCCGGCCAGAGGGCCCATCCAGGAGCGCTTGGACTGGGCCGCTGCCGCTGCGGGAGCGGCCGCCATCGGGCTGGGGGTCGGCGCGGCGGCCTGGGACGGAGCGGTCGGCGCCTGCGCCGGGGTGGCGCCAGGCGCCTTGTTGACCGTCATCTCGCGCTGCATGCCGGTGGACTTGCCGCCACCCAGGCGCTTGGCGGCATCGGCATCACCGACGCCCAGGGTGAGGCCCAGGGCCAGCACGGCCGCTAGCAGGGACATGGTTTTCATCTTCATCTCCTTGGTTGAGAAGGTTTATTCAGGTAAGACAGGATAGCGGTTTTAAACGCAAGAAAAAGCAGACGATTACTGATTTAATATCTCAAAAAAACTGAATATTTACCACTCAACCGTGAGCGCCCTCATCCCTTGCGGCCGGAAAGGGGACGCAAGGGGCGCAGCAGATCGCGCAGGCCGTTGTGGTCCATGGTCTGCATCAGCGCGAGCAGGAGGCCGAGCTCGCCAGGCGGAAAGCCCTCGCGTGCGAACCAGTTCAGGTAATGCCCAGGAAGGTCTGCGATCAGGCGCCCCTGGTACTTGCCATAGGGCATCTCGACCGCGAGCAGGCGTTCGAGCCTGCGTGGGTCCAGCGGGTCCATGCCCTGCTGCCTACGAGCCGCCGAGGTCAATCTTCAGCCGACCAGTTGCTGCAGCAGGTTGGCGACCTGCTTGCGCAGTGCCTCGTTCTCGGCGTTCAGATCGGCGACGCGCTGGCGCAACGCCGCCATCTCCTCGGTCGGATCGAGCTCGCCGTCACCCTCGCCCATGGAGGAAGACGCCTGGCCGCGCGTCTTGCGCCGGGCTTCGCGCACCCGCCTGGCGGCCTGCTTGAGCTCGTCCTTGCCGGCGACGGCGACGGCTTTCTGCTCCTCCGGCGGCAGCGATGAGACCGCGGCAGCCGCGCTGATCGAGATCTCGCCCGACTTGAGCGCAGCCACCAGCTCGGGCTCGGCCTGCTGGTGGATCTTCTCGATCATCGCGACCTGGCTGCTGCTGAGGCGGGCCGCGCGCGCGAGGTCCTCGCGGCTCTTGAGCGGGGCAGGCTCGGGATAGCTGGATTCACCCTCCCAGGGCAGGTCGGCTGGCGTGATCTGGCCAGCAGGAGTGACGGCCTCGGCTGCCGCGGGCGGCTCGGCCTGGGCAGCCCTCTCGAGGAAGCGGGCGCGACGCGCCGCGACGATCTCGCGCTTGCGCAGCGCCAGCACGCCGCGCTGGAAGTCGGACACGCTGCGCCGTCCCAGGTGCTGGTCGATCATCCAGAGATGCACGTCCTCGATGTCCTTGAACAGCTTGCTCTGCACGGTCTGGAACGGCAGGCCATGCTTGCGGCAGATCGCGTAGCGGTTATGGCCATCGATCAGCAGCTCGCCCCAGAGCACCAGCGCATCGCGGCAGCCCTCGGCCAGCAGGCTGCGCTCGAGCGCCTCGTATTCATCGGGCGTGAGCGGGTCGATGTAGGCCTTGAGTTCCTCGTTGATGACGATATCCATGCTGCTTGCTTTTGCTGGGGAAGGGCAAGGATTGTAGTGGCGGGAGGCAGAGGCAGCGCTCGCCATCGGATCACCCCGCACAGATCGGGGCTGGGACGGATGGGTGCAAGTCCCGTCAGAGGCGCCCGGCGCCACCCGGCCTGGTCAGGACAGCCTGTCCTGACGGTGCACAATTGACCCTACGCTTGCCCATTTCCCCATGCCTGCCGTCACCGAACCATCCCGCCTGCTGTCGCGCCGGCCACTCACCCCCTGGGTAGTGCTGCTGCTGGCCTTGATCGCGCTCGGCAGCTTGATCGCCTACGACCTGCAGCGCGAGCATGCCGCTCTGGACGAGCAGGAAAGCCGCCGGCTGTCGCACCAGGCCGAGGTGATCGATGTCAACCTGGCGCGACAGCTGCAGCTGAGCATCAACGCGCTCGATGGCGTTCGGGCGCAGCTCAATGGCAAGCCGCTGGGGTCGGCCTTGCAGCGACAGGGCGAGCTGAACCGGCTGCTGCGAGCGACCATCAGCGGCATGACCGGGGTCGAGTCGCTGTCACTGGTCGATCGCGACGGCGTGATGCTGGCCAGCAGCCGTTCCGACCTGCTGCCTTCCAGCATGGAGGACAGCCAGCTGCTGAGTACCCTCAATTCCAGCCACGAGCCCGATCTGCTCTACATTGGTGCTCCCCTCGGGAACCAGTCGAAACAGTACAAGCTCGGACTGGCCAGGCTGGTGCTCAATGCTCGCGGGCAGCCCATCGGGGCCCTGATCATGAGAGTAACGCAGGAATACTTCAGCATCCTGCTGAGTTCGGCGCTCTATGCGCCCGACATGCGCGCCGGCCTGGTCCATGGTGACGGATCGCTGTTCCTGCGCATCCCGGACCTCGAGGGCGTGACCGGCATGAACCTGGTCGCCAGGCCTTCCTTCACCGCCCGCCATCTGGCCAGCGGCCGCAAGGCCAGCCTGGACCGAGGTGTCATGGCCACGACCGGCCAGTACCGGATGCTGGCGGTCCGCACCATAGTGCCGGAGTGGAGCCGCTCCGACAAGCCGCTGGCGATCTGGCTGAGCCGAGACATGTCGGTCATCTACGCGCAATGGGACAAGGACCTGCTGGTGCGCTCCACCCTTTTCAGCGCGATCAGCCTGGTCTCGGTCCTGAGCCTGCTGCTGCTACAGAGGCGCCAGCTGGCTCACTGGCGACTGCTGGCCGAGCAGCAGGCAGCGCGCGAGCAGGCCGAGCAGCGCATGCTCGAGCAGCAGGCCGGCCTGAGCCAGGTCGAGGAACAGCTGCGCGTCAGCCAGGCCCGCTTTACGCGCCTGCTCGAGGACATGCGCCAGGCCGTCATCCTGTTCGAGGATGGGCGCTGCATCGCGGCCAACCGGGCAGCGCTGGCCATGCTGAGATTCGAACGGGTGGAGCAGCTGCTCGGACGCACCAGCGCCGACATCTCGCCCAAGCGCCAGCCCGATGGTCGAGACTCCGCGGAAAAAGCCAGGGAGATGGGCTGGATCGCCCAGGAGCTGGGCTCGAACGTCTTCGAATGGGAGCTCCTGCGTGCCAATGGCGAGCTGTTCATGTGCCGGGTGCTGCTGACCTCGAGCCAGCAGGGTGGCAAGCCCTTGATGCACGCCGTGCTGCACGAGACCAGCGAGCAGAGGATGGCACGCCAGGAAATCGAGTTCCTGGCCTTCCACGACGAACTGAGCGGCCTGCCCAACCGCGTGCTCGGTCGCGAGCAACTGCTGCGCGCGATCAAGTCGGCGGCCGCCAGCAACTGTGGGCTGGCCGTGCTGCAGATCGGCCTGTACCGGCTCAGCGCCATCAACGAAGCCTACGGCCAGTCGGTTGGCGACCAGCTTCTGCTGAGCATGGCCCACCGGCTCGGCCAGGTCCTCAGGCCGCAGGACCTCATCAGCCGGCGCGCGGGCGATGGCTTCATGGTGGTACTGCCCGATGCGGATTCCTATGGCAAGGTAGCCAAGCTGTGTGACGAGCTGTTGTCGAGCTGCAGCCGCCCGTTCGGCATCGAGGGGCTGCAGATCGCTTGCGCGGTGTCGCTGGGAGTGGCCTTCTACCCGCGCGACGGCGAAGATGCCGATACCCTGCTGAACCACGCCGACACCGCCTTGCGCATGGCCCGAAAGGCAGGGCCCGAGAGCTGCTATTTCTTCGAGCCGCAGATGAATGCCGCATCCGAGCGCCATTCCCAATTGCGCGAGCAACTGCGCCAGGCGCTGGAGGAAGAAGCCTTCGAGCTCGATTTCCAGCCCAGGCTGGACCTGGCCAGCGGGGAGCTGAGCGGCTATGAAGCCCATGTGCTCTGGCGCCACGATGGCAAGGCCGAGGCCCTGGACGGTGAGCTGCTGCAGACTGCGCAGGACAGCGGGCTGATCCTGCCGCTGGGCCGCTGGACGCTGCAGCAGGCCTGCCGTCAGGCCAGCCTCTGGCAGGCCGAGGGAATCGATAAGCGCTATGTCTCGGTTGCCTTGTCCCTGCTCCACTGCCGCAGCGGCCAGGCCGAGCGAGACGTGCAGGCGGCATTGCAAGAA
>JBDLTM010000086.1:0-8529 GCA_039805805.1 Pseudomonadota bacterium
CGGATCTTCTTCGCCGGAATCATCATCATCGCGGCCAACGCGGGCGGTGCCTGGACACCGATCGGCGACGTCACCACCACCATGCTGTGGATCGGCGGCCAGATCACCACGGTCGAAATCATGAAAGGCCTTTTCCTTCCCTCCATCGTCAACCTGCTCGTGCCGCTGGCCGTGACGGCCAGGCTGCTGGGAGATCGTCCGGTGGTGTCGCCGCAGCGCAGCGACGAGCATCAGCTGCCGCGTACCACCGCTTTCGAGCGCAATCTGATGTTCTTCCTCGGCCTGGGCATCCTGGTGGCGGTGCCGTTGTTCAAGACCGTCACCCACCTGCCGCCCTTCATGGGCATCCTGTTCGGCCTCGGCATCCTGTGGCTGGTCGGTGACCTGGTGCATCGCCAGAAGGAGGACGACGACAAGGTGCATTTCACGCTGGTGCATGCGCTGAGCAAGATCGACATGGGCTCGATCACCTTCTTCATCGGCATCCTGTTGTCGGTCGCCACGCTCGAGCACACCCATATCCTGGCTTCGCTGGCGCAGTGGCTGGACCAGACCGTCGGTCGCCAGGACATCATCGTGCTGCTGATCGGCCTGGCCAGCGCCGTGGTCGACAACGTGCCGCTGGTCGCCGCCTCGATGGGCATGTACGACCTTGCCCAGTACCCGACCGACAGCTTCCTGTGGGAGTTCATGGCCTACTGCGCCGGCACCGGTGGCTCGATCCTGATCATCGGCTCGGCCGCCGGCGTCGCCGCCATGGGCCTGGAGAAGATCGACTTCGTCTGGTACGCGCGCAAGATCAGCCTGCTCGCGCTGCTCGGCTACGCCGCCGGCGCCGCGGTCTACATCGTCCAGTTCCAGCTGTTCCACTGAAGCGATTCGGATACGGTCGAGGCAGTGACGACCTTCGTCTGAATGCCTTGCTGCCGCTGGCAAGACCAAGCGGCAGACCGGGCGTAGTCAGGCGCAGGCGATCGAATCCATCGCCAGGAAGCTGTACATCACCTCGCGGTTGAAGTATTCGGGCACAGCTGCACCGGGCTCGCCCCAGCCTGCCGCGCCCAGCGCGAAGTACAGCGGCAGGAAATGCTCGTCGGTCGGGTGGGCACGCGCCGCATGGGGCGCCTGGGCCCGGTAGTCGAACAGGCGCTCGCGGTCCTGCGCCAGCAGCGCCTGCTCGACCCAGGCCGAGAATTCCTGCACATAGGACGCCGGCGCGGCGTCCCATTCAGGCCGGCCGGTGAAGAACTCGCGCAGGTTGTGCGTCATGCTTCCCGAGCCCACGATCAGCACGCCCTGATCGCGCAGGCCCGCCAGCGCCTGGCCCAACGCATAGAGTTGCTCCGGGCTGAAGTAGGCCGGCAGCGAGACCTGCAGCACCGGCAGGTCGGCCTGCGGCAGCATGTGCAGCAGCGGCATCCAGCAACCATGGTCGTAGGGCCGGGCCGGATCGGCCTGGGCCGGGATGCCGGCGGCCTGCAGGGCGTCAATCACCTGTTGCGCGACTGCCGGCGCCCCGGCGGCGGGATACTGCAGCCGGTAGAGCGGCTCGGGGAAGCCGCCGAAATCGTGCCAGGTCGCTGGCCTGGACGAGCTCATCACCTCGACGCCGGCCGACATCCAGTGCGGCGACATCACCAGCACGGCGCGGATCCCGCCCTGGGCCTGCAGGCTCTCGCCCATCGCGCGCAGAGCCGGGCCGCTCTGGCCGGGCTCGAACACCAGCATCGGCGAGCCGTGGGAGATGAATAGGACGGGGAGACGTGGGTTGTTCATGTTGTGGGTTCCGGTTCGCGGCGATCATGCCCGCCATGGTGAACTGTAGCCTTCGCACGCGGCAGACCATTGCAGATTGATGGTCGGTTTCATTCAAAAAAACTGAGCGCTCGCATCGGCGAAAATCCCTTCCATCACCATTCCAAGCTGCAGCAACCCATGACCAGCCCCGACCGCTACGCCGTCATCGGCAACCCCATCAGCCAGAGCAAGTCGCCCCTGATCCACGCCGAGTTCGCGCGCGCCAGCGGCCAGCACATGGTCTACACCGCGATCGAGGGGCCGCTGGGGCAGTTTGCCGAGACGGTCGACGCCTTCCGCGCCGAGGGGGGAAAGGGGCTCAACGTGACGCTGCCGTTCAAGCTCGACGCCTGCGCCTACGCGACCGAGCTGTCCGATGATGCGCGCGCGGCCGGCGCCGCCAACGCGCTCAAGTTCGAGGGCGAGCGCGTGCTGGCACAGAACTTCGACGGCATCGGCCTGGTGCGCGACATCGTGCACAACCTGGGTCAGCCGCTGGCCGGCAAGCGGGTGCTGCTGCTGGGCGCGGGTGGCGCCTCGCGTGGCGCCATCCTGCCGATCCTGCGCGAGCTGCCGGCGCGCCTGTTCGTCGCCAACCGCAGCGTCGACAAGGCGCAGCAGCTGGTGCGAGAATTCCTGGCCCAGGGCGCGAGCGAACGGCTCGAGGGCGGCGGCTTCGAGGACCTCGGCAGCGATGCCTTCGACGTGATCATCAACGCCACCTCGGCCAGCCTGAGCGCGGCGGCGCTGCCGCTGCCCCCCAGCGCCTTCGCGGCCGACGGCCTGGCCTACGACATGGTCTACGGCAAGGGCCTGACGCCCTTCCTCGCGCTGGCTCGGCAGGCCGGCATGCGGCAGCTGGCCGACGGCGCCGGCATGCTGGTCGAACAGGCGGCCGAGGCCTTCGCCTGGTGGCGCGGCGTGCGCCCCGAGACGAGCACCATGATCGCGCGCATCAGCTCACCACCGGTCTGACGCCGCGCTGCGCGGACCGCATGCGCCAGGCCGCGCCGCAGGCCAGCAAGGCCATGGCGGCGGCCAGCCAGAACACGCTGCCGACGCCCCAGCGCGGGCTGATCCAGGCGCCCAGCAGGCCGCCGGTCACGCCCGACAGTCCGTAGCCCAGCACCGCATAGAGCGCCTGGCCGCGCCCGCGCAGCCGGGCCGGGAAATGCTCGCTCAGCAGCGCGATGCAGACCGAGTGATGGGCGGCAAAGGTGATCGCATGCAGCAACTGGGCGGCAAACAGCAGCCACAGGTACTGGCCGGCGCCAGCCGTCACGACGAAGCGCAGCAGCGCCAGCGCGGCCGCCAGCAGCAGCCAGCTGCCATGGCTCAGGCGCGGTAGCCAGCGCGCCTGGGTGAAGAACCAGGCGATCTCGACCAGCACCGACGCGGCCCACAGCAGGCCGATCACCGACTTGGGATAGCCGAGCGCGTCGATGTACAGCGAGAAGTAGACGTAGATGAACACATGCGCGAGCACATGCAGGAAGACCGAGGCGAAGAACCAGGCCACCGCGGGCTGGCGCAGCACCGGCAGGATGGGCTCTGAGCGCTGGCTGGCGTGGGCCGGCTCGCGCCGGTTGGGCATCCACCAGACACTGGCCACCACCATCAGCAGGGTGCCGCCGGTCCAGGCCGGGAAGCTGCCCATGCCATGGGTCTCGAACCAGGCGCCGGCCGCCATCACGGTCAGCAGGAAGCCGGCGGACCCGCACAGCCGCACCCGGCCATAGAGCCGGGCATCGAAGCCGCCGCTGCGGCTGACCACCTGGGCCAGCGCGGCCTCGCTCATCGGCATCATCGCGCTGGTGTGGGTGAACATCAGCAGCAGCACGCCCGCCAGGCTCCAAAGGCCCAGATCGAACCATAAACCGGCGCTGCAGGCCAGCGCGACCATCGCGCAGAAGCGCAGCAGGCGCACCCGCTCGCCGGTGTGGTCGCTCAGCCAGCCCCAGCCGTAGGGTGCGAAGAGCCGCGTGGCCGACTGCATCGAGGTCAGCAGGCTGATCGCGAACAGGCTGACGCCAGCCTCGTGCAGCCAGAGCGGCAGGTAGGGATTGAAGAAGCCGATATGCGCGAAATAGCTCGCCGACAGCGCAGCGAAGGGCCAGAGTTCGCGCCCCCGGCTCATGCCCTGCCCCGGGCTCAGCGTGCCGCCGCGATGTCGGGCGTGGTCACCCGGACATCGCCGCACTGGGCGCGGTGGCGCAGCGCGTGGTCGATCAGCACCAGCGCCAGCAGCGCCTCGGCGATCGGGGTGGCGCGGATGCCAACGCAGGGGTCGTGACGGCCCTTGGTGATGACGTCGGTCGGATTGCCCTCGATGTCGATCGTCTCGCGCGGGATCAGGATCGAGCTGGTCGGCTTGATCGCGATCGAGACCTCGATGTCCTGGCCGGTGCTGATGCCGCCCAGGATGCCGCCGGCGTTGTTGCTCAGGAAGCCCTCGGGGGTCAGCGAGTCGCCATGCGTGCTGCCGCGCTGCGCCACGCTGGCGAAGCCGGCGCCGATCTCGACGCCCTTGACCGCGTTCAGGCCCATCATCGCGTAAGCGATGTCGGCATCGAGCTTGTCGTAGAGCGGCTCGCCCAAGCCGACCGGCACGTTCTGCGCGCTCACGCGCAGGCGCGCGCCGCAGGAGTCGCCCGACTTGCGTAACTCGTTCATGTAGTCCTCCAGCGCGGACACGTCGGCCTGCGGCGCGAAGAAGGGGTTATTCGGCACATGGTCCCAGCTCTCGAACGGGATCTCGACCTCGCCGATCGCGGTCATGCAGCCCTTGAAGGTGGTGCCGTAGGCCTGCTGCAGCCATTTCTTGGCCACCGCACCGGCCGCCACCGTGGGCGCGGTCAGGCGCGCCGAGCTGCGACCGCCCCCGCGCGGGTCGCGGATGCCGTACTTGTGCCAGTAGGCGTAGTCGGCGTGGCCGGGGCGGAAGCTCTGCAGGATGTTGCCGTAGTCCTTGCTGCGCTGGTCGGTGTTCTGGATCAGCAGCGCGATCGGCGTGCCGGTGGTCCGGCCCTCGTAGACGCCGCTCAGGATCTGGACCTGATCCGGCTCGTTGCGCTGGGTCACGAACTTGCTCGTTCCGGGACGGCGCCGATCCAGGTCGTGCTGGATGTCCGCCTCGGAAAGCTCCAGGCCCGGGGGGCAGCCGTCGATCACGCAGCCGATGGCCGGGCCGTGCGATTCGCCGAAGTTGGTGACAGTGAAGAGTTTGCCGAAGGTGTTGCCGCTCATGGGATCGGATTATCCCAGAGCAGCACGGGCATGTCGGCTACCGGGCTTGATGCCATCTGACTGCGCGCCCCATGCGCCCGTGACGTCCGGATTGACCTTGCACAATACCAATCTTAATATGATCGATTCGATATCCCAAAAGGAGGCCAATCATGCATATCGCTCCCATCCGATCGATCGCTCTCGCCGCCGCGCTGGCATCAACCCTGGCGGCCCCCAGCTGGGCCCAGCCTGCGCAGCAGGCCAGCGAAACGGCCACGGTGCGCGCATCAGTGCCCGTTCCCGGCCAGTACCTCATCCTTTTCAAGCAGGGAGTCGAAGACCCGGAGCGTGAGGGCAGGGACATCGCCATCCAGGCCGGCGGCCAGGTGCTGCATCACTACCGCCATGCCATCAAGGGGGTGGCGGTCAGGGTGCCTGAGCAGGCCGCAGCCGCGCTCGAGAACGCCTTGCGCCGCAACCCCAAGGTCGAGTCCTTCGAGCAGGATGCGACCGTTCATATCAATTCCACCCAGAAGCCAGTCACCTGGGGCCTGGACCGGATCGACCAGGAGAAGCTCCCGCTCAACGATGAGTACCAGTACGACTACACCGGCAACCTGGTCCATGCCTTCATCATCGACACCGGGATACGCCGCACGCACAGTGAATTTGGCGACCGGGTGCTTGAAGGCGCCACCGCCATCAGCGACGGCCGCGGCACGGATGACTGCAACGGCCACGGCACCCATGTCGCGGGCACCGTCGGGGGCCAGACCTACGGCGTCGCCAAGGGCGTGACGCTGGTGCCGGTTCGCGTGCTCAACTGCAACGGATCGGGCACCTGGAGCGGCGTGATCGCCGGCATCGACTGGGTCGCACAGCAGAAAAAGTCAAACCCGGACGTGAAATCAGCCGTCGGGAACATGTCGCTGGGCGGCGGCTATTCGGGCACGGTCAACGCCGCGGTGGACGGCGCCGTCGCGGCAGGCGTGACCATGGTGGTGGCGGCCAGCAACGAGAACAAGAACGCCTGCAACTACTCGCCTGCCTCGGCGCCGCGAGCGATCACGGTCGGCGCCACCACCAGCACCGATGCCCGGGCCAGCTACTCGAACTACGGCAGCTGCCTGGACCTGTTCGCGCCGGGATCAGGGATCACCTCGGCCTGGAACACCGGGGACAGCGCGACCCACACCATCAGCGGCACCTCGATGGCGACGCCGCATGTCACGGGCGTTGCGGCACTGGCGCTGGCCGCGAGGAGCGATGCCTCGCCGGCGGCCGTGACCCAGTTCCTGGTGGACGGGTCGAGCAAGAACGTGGTGAGCTCGGCCGGAACCGGGTCGCCCAACCGGTTGGTCTACTCGCTGACCGAAGGCGTGCCGCCGAAGGAGCCGACTGGCAGTCTTGGCGATCTCTCGACCTGGTCCCGCAGGTACAGCAGCAGCTACTGGCGCGCCTACGCGAAAGTGACGATCACGGGTCTGGACAATAAACCGCTGTCAGGGATCGTCGTTTCGGGAAATTTCAGCGGCAGCAGCAAGAGTTGCAACACGGCAGCCGACGGCAGCTGCACGCTGACCAGCGACTACCTGTCTACCCGCAGGACCGCCTCGACGACATTCACGGTCACGGGCCTGGGCGGATTCGTCGACTACGATCCAGCGAAAAACAATCCGCATCTCGTCATGCCGGCGATCATCCTGCGGCCCTAGCAAGTCCAGATCCGCAGCATTGCGCAGGTTGCAGCCAGCGCAATGCTGCTTGTACCAGGTCTGGCGCAGCAGCCGATCAGGCCTTCTGGTCGACCTCGGGTTCCGGCCACTCGCGGATATAGGCCTTGAGCATCTTGTTCTCGAAGTTCTGCGTGTCGACGATGGCCTTGGCGACGTCGTAGAAGCTGATCACGCCCATCATCATCTTGCCGTCCATCACCGGCATGTAGCGGGTGTGGCTTTCGAGCATCAGCGGGCGGACCTGGTCGAGCTCGGTGTCGGGGGAGCAGGTCGCGGGATTCTGGTCCATCACCTTGCCGACCGTCTTGCCTGCGACGCTGCCGGCGTTGCGCGCGGCAGTCTGGATCACCTCGCGGAAAGTCAGCATGCCGACGAGCTTGCCATCTTCCATCACGGCGAGCGAACCGATGTCGAGCTCGGCCATGGTCTCGATCGCGTGGGAGAGCTTCTCGTCGGGAGAAACGGTGTAGAGCGCGCTGCCCTTGACGCGCAGAATGTCGCTGACCTTCATGTTTTCGACTCCTGTCGGGCGCACCAGCGCACCCGTCTCAAATATAGCCCACAAATTCGCCTCGCCAAGGCGCTGCGGACCGGGAAAACCCTAGGCTGCTGCCGGCTGGCGATCCGGACAGGGCGGCAACGCGTCGCGCAGGCAGAGTTGCTGCCAGCCGCTGGCCCGCCACAGCGCCTCGCTGCCTTGCTCCATGGGCAGGCAGAGCGCGGCCAGCAAGGGCGACAGCGCCGTGTTCCCTGGGTCGACCAGCAGGACCCAGCGGCGATCCTCCCCGGCCAGCTGGCCGGCCCAGCCCAGCGACTGGAGCGTCTCCAGCGGGGCTTCGAGCTGCAGGGGGTCGACGTGCATCTGGCTTGACAGCTCTTCGAGCGTGCAGCCGGCATGTCCCGTGCGCCGGGCGTGATGCAGGCAGGCCAGCAGTTCCAGCGCCAACTGCAGCCCCCAGGCGGGCGCATCGCTGTGGCGCGGGCTTCCAGAGACGAGGCTGGGCAGGCTGGCGGCCAGCACCGCGCCCATCAACACGATGACCCAGCCGGTGTAGAGCCAGGTCAGCAGGATGGGCACGGTGGCGAAGGCGCCGTAGACGGCCGAGTAGGTCGGCACCTGGACGATGTACCAGCCCAGCACGCGCTTGGCCAGCTCGATGCCGAGCGATGCGAGCAGCGCGCCGGCCAGGGCATGAGACCAGCGCACCGGCGCATTCGGCACGAAGCGGTACAGCGCTGCCATGCCCGCGAGACCCAGCAGGAACTCGATCGCGTCGAGCACGAACCGCACCCCACCGGGCAGCGCGCTGACCCAGCCGCGCGATGCCGACACGGCGTAGGAGCTCAGGCTCAGGCTGGCGCCGAGCACGAGCGGGCCGAGCGTGAGCACCGCCCAGTAGATCAGCACCCGCTGCGCCAGCGAGCGCGGCTGGCGCACGCGCCAGATGTCGTTGAGCTTGCGGTCTATCGTCAGGATCAGCGCCAGCGCGGTCGCGAGCAGGAAGAAAGCGCCGGCCCAGCCCATCTTGCCGGCCTTGTCAGAGAACTGCAGCAGGTAGTTGCTGACCTGGCGCGCGATCGTGTCCGGTATCAGGCTCTGGATCAGCCACTGCTGGAGCTGCGCCTGCATGCGGCCAAAGACCGGAAAGGCGCTGAAGATCGCCAGGCCGACGGTGAACAGCGGCACCAGCGAGATCGTGGTGGTGAAGGTCAGGCTGCCAGCCGTGATGCCGAGCCGGTCATCGCGGAAGCGACCGCGCAGCGTCTG
>JBDLTM010000087.1:0-8506 GCA_039805805.1 Pseudomonadota bacterium
GCGAACCAAGCAGGCCCGAACCCAGCAGCGCAAAGGCCAGGATCCAGAGCGGTTCGGCAAACACCAGGTCAGCTGCCCAGAAGGTGCAGACCAGCACGCCGGCACCGACCACCAGGCCGCGCACCATCGACGAGACCACGTAGGCGAAGAACCAGGCCCGGTGCGACAGCGGCGTCAGCAGGATGAAGACCAGGTTGCCCATGATCTTGCTCTGGATCAGGCTCGACGAGCTGTTGGCAAACGCGTTCTGCAACACGCTCATCATGATCAGGCCGGGCAGCAGGAAGGCGGTGTAGCCGACCCCGTCGTAGACCTGCACATGCTCCTCGAGCACATGGCCGAAGATCAGCAGGTAAAGGATGGCGGTCATGACCGGCGCGGCCACGGTCTGGAAGCCGACCTTCCAGAAACGCAGCACTTCCTTGTAGAGCAACATGGATCCGCCGCTCATGCTGCGTCCTCCTGCTTGCCGGCCATGACGTCGAGGAAGACATCCTCGAGGTCGGCCTTGCGGATTTCGATGTCCTCGACCGCGATGCCCTGGGTGCGCAGTTCGGCCAGCAGGCGCTCGACCGCCTGAGCGTCCTGCGCCGGCAGCCGCACCACGCGGCCGGTCACGCGCGCCTGAGCGGCGAGCGCGGGCGGCAGGGCCTGGTCGGTCTTGAAGCAGAGCTGGGTGGCCGAGGCGCGCCTGAGCAGGTCCGAGGTCTTCTCGAGGGCGACGATCTGGCCCTGCTTGAGCATGGCGATGCGGTGGCACAGCGCCTCGGCTTCCTCGAGGTAATGCGTGGTCAGCAGCACGGTGCTGCCCTGCTTGTTGAGCTTGGAGATGAAGGCCCACAGGGTCTGGCGCAGCTCGACGTCGACGCCGGCGGTCGGCTCGTCGAGCACGATCACTGGCGGCTTGTGCACCAGCGCCTGCGCGACCAGCACGCGCCGCTTCATGCCGCCCGAGAGCTGGCGCATGTTGGCGCCGGCCTTGTCGGCCAGGCCCAGTCCATCGAGCAGCTCGTCGATCCAGTCATCGTTGTGGCGGATGCCGAAGTAGCCCGACTGGAAGCGCAGCGTCTCGCGCACATTGAAGAAGGGGTCGAACACCAGTTCCTGCGGCACGATGCCGAGCTGGCGGCGCGCCTCGACATAGTCGGACTGGACGTCGGCGCCCTGCACCAGCACTCGACCGGAGCTGGCCCGGGACAGGCCAGCCAGGATGCTGATCAGGGTAGTCTTGCCGGCCCCGTTGGGGCCGAGCAGGCCAAAGAACTCGCCGGGCTCGATTTCGAAGCTCACGCCCCTGAGGGCCTGGAACTCGCCACGAGCGGTGGCATAGGTCTTGGAAATGTTCTGGAATGAGACGGCGGACATGGACCAGGGATTTTAGCCCGGCAGCAAGTCGCCGACCCCGTACAGCACGGCAAGCCCGCGCAGCCGGGTGGGCAAGCCGGACAGGCGCAGCTCGACGCCCCGGGCACGGGCGCCGCGCGCGAGCGCCAGCAGCAGCGCCACCGCAGAAGAATCGAACTCCTGCAGCGCGGCCGCGTCGAGCTCGGCCGGCTCGCCGGCGACGCAGCGGCCCAGCGCGGCTTCGCAGGCAGCCAGGCAGCCGGGCGACTCGATATGCGTCAGTCGGGCCGGCAAGGCGGGCAGGCTGGCCATGCGATCAACCCTTGGCGCCGGCAGGCGGCTTCTCGGCCGCGTTGCTGCGGTTGCGCTGCGCCAGCGTGGCGATCAGGCCGTCGATGCCCTTGGCATTGATCTCCTGCGCGAACTGGCCGCGGTAGGTCTCGACCAGCCAGACGCCGAGCACGTTGAGGTCATAGACCTTCCAGCCGGCATCGGTCTTCTCGACCCGGTAGTCGAGCTGGACCGGATCCTTGCCCGGCGTGCGCAGCTCGGAACGCACGATGACCTCAAGGTCGCCCGGATTGGCGCGCAGGGGCTTGACGACCAGGGTCTGGTCCTTGACCTGGCTCAGCGCGCCCGAATAGGTGCGCATCAGCAGGGTCTTGAACTCGGCCTGCAGCTTCTGCTTCTGCTCGGGGCTGGCCTGGCGCCAGAAACGGCCGACGGCGGACGCGGTCATGCGGGTGAAGTTGACATGCGGCATCAGCCTGGAGTCGACCAGCGCGGACACGCGCGCGATGTCGCCATTGCGCAGCGCGGGATCGGACTTGACCAGCTCGATCAGCTCCGCGGCCACGCGCTGGATCAGCACCTCGGGGCCCTCGGCAGCCTGCGCCATGGCGGGAGCGGCCAGGCCGGTGAGGGAAAACGCGACAGCCCAGCCCAGGGCCGTGCGGCGGTCGATGGCAAAACTCATTTTGGTCTTTCTGTCTGGATGGAACCCGGCTGGCCGCCTCAGCCACCGGGCCGGCTCAATGCAGCTTGCAAGATCCCACGCGGACTACTGCTTGCAAATGCCTGCCATGGTTTCATTCGAGGTCGAAGCGCTCCTCGGGCGGCTGGCGGCCGATCTGGCTCTGGCGCCGCTGCAGATAGGAGTCGCGCACGAAGCTGTAGCGGTCGAGCGCGGCTCCCTCGAGCATCTCGCCGGCGCGCAGCAGGCTGGCGCGCGTGTCGACCAGGCGCAGCACGGTCAGCTCGTTGCGGGTCTGCACATGTCCGACCGAAGACACCGGATTGCCCTGGCGGTCGACCGGCAGCGCAGCGGTGTCACGCAAGGTCGAAGGCCCGAGCAGCGGCAGCATCAGATAGGGACCGGGCGGTACGCCCCAGCGGCCCAGGGTCTGGCCGAAGTCGAGCGTGGTGCGCTCGATTCCCATCTCGGAGGCGACGTCGAGCACCCCGGCCAGGCCCATGGTGGTGTTGACGGCAAAGCGCATGGTGTTCTCGGCCGCCTCGCGCGGACGCGCCTGGAGCGCTGCGTTGACGGCCGACCAGGCGTCGCGCAGGTTGTCGAAGAAGTTGCCGACGCCGGCTCGGACCGGGCCGGGCATGACATCGACATAGGCCGTGGCGACCGGCTTGACGATGGCCCGGTCGACGCCTTCATTGAATTCGTAGATGCTGCGGTTGAGCGGCTCGAGCGGATCGCGCGCGTCCGCGGTCGGGCCGCTCGCGCAGCCCGCCAGAGCGGAAAGCCCGAGCAGAGCGGCTGCGAGGCCAGCCTGGTGGTGAGCTGTGATCCGATTCATGTGACTTCCCCTTGTGTACCCTTGGCGCTCACTGCGCCTGACCGGATCCGGCATCGGCGGCCTTGTTGTAGAGGAACTGTCCGATCAGGTTCTCGAGCACGACGGCCGACTGGGTCTGCCGGATCACGTCGCCCTGGGCCAGGTTCTTCTCCTCGGCACCGGGCTCGATGCCGACATATTGCTCGCCGAGCAGGCCGCTGGTCAGGATCTTGAGCGAACTGTCCTTCGGGAAAGCATAGCGCTTCTCGAGCGCGAGCACCACATCGGCCTGGAAGGTCTTGTCGTCGAAGCGGATCTCCTCGACGCGCCCGACCACGACGCCGGCGCTCTTGACCGCCGCCTTGGGCTTGAGGCCACCCGCGTTGTCGAACTTCGCGCTGACGCGGTAGGTCTGCTCGAAGCTCAGGCTGAGCAGGTTGGCCGACTGCAGGGCCAGGAACAGGATGGCGACCGCGCCGATCAGCACGAACAGGCCCACCCAGACATCGACTTTGGAGCGTTGCAAGAGTCTCTCCCTCAATTAGACGGCAAACATCATGGCGGTCAGGATGAAGTCCAGACCCAGTACGGTGAGCGAGGCCATCACCACGGTGCGGGTGGTCGCGCGCGAGACGCCTTCGGGCGTCGGGCTGGCCTCGTAGCCCTGCTGCAGCGCGATGAAGGTCACCGCGATGCCGAACACCAGGCTCTTGATCAGGCTGTTGCCGACATCGGCCCAGACGTCGACGCCGCCCTGGATCTGGCTCCAGAACGAGCCGCCGTCGACGCCGATCATCAGCACGCCGACCACCCAGCCACCGATGATGCCCATGGCGCTGAACACCGCCCCGAGCAGCGGCATGGTGATGACGCCGGCCCAGAAGCGCGGTGCCAGCACGCGGTCGATTGGATCGACCGCCATCATCTCCATCACGCTGATCTGCTCGCCGGCCTTCATCAGTCCGATCTCGGCGGTCAGCGAGGTGCCGGCGCGACCGGCAAACAGCAGCGCGGTCACCACGGGCCCAAGCTCTCGGATCAGGCTCAGCGAGACCATCAGGCCGAGCGCCTCGGTCGAGCCGTAGCGCTCGAGGATGTTGTAGCCCTGCAGGCCGAAGACGAAGCCGACGAACAGGCCCGAGACCGCGATGATCGCCAGCGAGTAGTTGCCCAGGAAATGGATCTGGTCGCGGATCAGGCCGAAGCGGCGCCAGCTGCCGAAAGTGCCCAGCAGCAGGCGGACAAAGAGGCGCGCGCCGTGGCCGAGGTCGGCCAGCCAGCTGCGCACCCCATAACCGAGTTCGGCCGGATTGAGGCGATTCTTCATGCGAAGCTCCCGGCCGAAAGGCCGAAATCCTCCTCGACCGACGGGCCGGGATAGTGGAAGCGCACCGGCCCCTCGGGCGATGCGGTGACGTACTGCCGGATCAGCGGATTGTCGCTGGCTCGGATCTCGTCCGGCGTGCCCTGCTGAGCCACCCGGCCGTTGGCCAGCACGATCACGTGGTCGCAGACCGCGAAGGTGGCGTCGAGCTCGTGCGAGACCATCAGGCTGGTCAAGCCCAGCGTGTCGTTGAGCTGGCGGATCAGGCGCGCAGCGGTGCCGAGCGAGATCGGGTCCAACCCCGAGAAGGGCTCGTCGTACATCACGAGCTCGGGGTCGAGCGCGATCGCGCGTGCCAGCGCGACGCGGCGCGACATGCCGCCCGAGAGCTCGCTCGGCATCAGGTGCCGCGCGCCGCGCAGGCCGACCGCCTGCAGCTTCATCAGCACGATGTCACGGATCATCGCCTCGGGCAGGTCAGTGTGCTCGCGCAGCGGGAAGGCCACGTTGTCGTATACATCCTGGTCGGTGAACAGGGCGCCGAACTGGTACAGCATGCCCATTCGGCGGCGCATCGCGTAGAGACCGTCGCGGTCGAGCTTGCCGACATCCTGGCCGTCGAACAGCACCCGGCCCTGGACGGCCTTGTTCTGGCCGCCGATCAGGCGCAGCAAGGTGGTCTTGCCGCCGCCCGAGGCACCGATCAGCACCGTGACCTTGCCGCGCGGCACATGCAGGTTGACGTCCTCGAGCACGACGCGGCCATCCCCATACCCGAAGGTGAGGTCGCGGATTTCAACCAGGTGCTGATGTGACATCGTGGGCAGGATAGAAATGAAGAAAGCCGGACTGACCGGCTTCCATATGATAAGGGATACAGGAAAACCCTAGTCCGGATTCACCGATACCCCTGGGTGCATCAGCGCGGCAGGCTGGTCGAGCCCATCAGGAACTCGTCGATCGCGCGCGCGGCCTGGCGGCCTTCGCGGATCGCCCAGACCACCAGAGACTGGCCGCGGCGCATGTCGCCGGCGGCAAACACCTTGGGGACGCTGGTCGCGTAGCCACCGTCGATCGCCTCGGTGGCCTTGGCGTTGCCGCGGCCGTCCTTCTCGACGCCGAAGCCGTCCAGGATGGAGGCGACCGGATTCACGAAGCCCATGGCCAGCAGGACCAGGTCGGCCTGGTATTCCTTCTCGGTGCCCGGGACCTCGACCAGCTTGCCATCCTTCATCTCGACATGGACGGTCCTGAGGCCGGCGAGCTTGCCGTTCTTGCCGATGAATTCCTTGGTCGAGATCGCGAACTCGCGCTTGAGGATGCCCTTCTCGGCGCTCTCGTCATGGCTGGAGCTGGTGCGCAGCTTGAGCGGCCAGTAGGGCCAGACCAAGGGCTTGTTCTCCTGCTCGGGCGGCATCGGCATGACCTCGAACTGGGTCACGCTGGCGGCGCCGTGGCGGGTCGAGGTGCCGACGCAGTCGCTGCCGGTGTCGCCACCGCCGATCACGATCACGTGCTTGCCATCGGCACGCAGCTGGCCCTTGAGCTTGTCGCCGGCGTTGACCTTGTTCTGCTGCGGCAGGAACTCCATCGCGAAGTGGATGCCGTCGAACTCGCGGCCCGGCACCGGCAGGTCGCGCGACTGCTCGGAGCCGCCGCTCAGCAGCACGGCGTCGAAGTCCTGCTTGAGCTGCTCAGGCGCAATGCTTTCCTTGGCCCAGTTGGTGACCTTGGAGCCCTCGGGCAGGGTGCCGACCATCACGCCGGTGCGGAACACGACGCCTTCGGCCTCGAGCTGCTTGACGCGGCGGTCGATGTGCGACTTCTCGAACTTGAAGTCGGGGATGCCGTAGCGCAGCAGGCCGCCGACGCGGTCGTTCTTCTCGAACACGGTCACATCATGGCCGGCGCGCGCCAGCTGCTGCGCGGCTGCCAGGCCGGCCGGGCCGGCGCCGACGACGGCAACCTTCTTGCCGGTCTTGACCTTGGCCGGCTGCGGCTGGACCCAGCCGTTCTCCCAGGCCTTGTCGATGATGGCGTGCTCGATCGACTTGATGCCGACCGCGTCGCCGTTGACGTTGATCACGCAGGCCGCCTCGCAGGGCGCGGGGCAGATGCGGCCGGTGAACTCGGGGAAGTTGTTGGTGCTGTGCAGCACCACGCTCGCGTTCTGCCAGTCCTGGTGATAGACCAGGTCGTTGAAGTCCGGGATGATGTTGTTGACCGGGCAGCCGCTGTTGCAGAACGGCGTGCCGCAGTCCATGCAGCGCGCGCCCTGTAGCTTGGACTGCTCGGCCGTGAGGCCGATGACGAACTCCTTGTAGTTCTTGACCCGCTGGGGCACGGGCTTGTAGCCTTCCTCGATGCGCTCATACTCCATGAAGCCGGTGACTTTTCCCATTTTCTTTCCTTTGCGGCGACAGGGCCTTCGACCCTGCCGCCTGAACTGAGTGATTCGAGGATTACTTGGAGGCGACAGCCTCGGCCTTGCCAGCCTGGGCCTGCTTGCGGGCGTGGATCTCGCCGAGCGCGCGCTTGTACTCGTGCGGGAAGACCTTGACGAACTTGGCGCGCGCCTCGCTCCAGTTGTCCAGCAGGTCGCGGGCACGCTTGCTGCCGGTCCAGCGCAGGTGATCCTCGAGCAGCTTCCTGAGCTGTTCCTCGTCGGTCTGGCCACGGTGCCAGCTGGCGACGTCGCCAATGGCCTGCTGCTCGGTCGCCGGCACCACCTTGTCCAGCGCGACCTGGGCGGTATTGCAGCGCGAGGCGAACTGGCCGTCCTCGTCGTAGACGTAAGCGATGCCGCCGCTCATGCCGGCAGCGAAGTTGCGGCCGGTCTTGCCCAGCACGGCCACGGTGCCGCCGGTCATGTATTCGCAGCCGTGGTCGCCCACGCCCTCGACGACTGCGGTAGCGCCCGACAGGCGGACCGCGAAGCGCTCGCCGCCAACGCCGCTGAAGAAGGCCTCGCCGGTGGTCGCGCCGTACATCACCGTGTTGCCGACGATGATGTTGTTCTGCGCCACGCCGCGGAAGTCCAGGCTCGGACGCACGACGATGCGGCCGCCCGACAGGCCCTTGCCGGTGTAGTCGTTGGCCTCGCCGATCAGGTAGAGGGTCACGCCCTTGCACAGGAAAGCGCCAAAGGACTGGCCGCCGGTACCCCCGAGCTGGATGCGGACGGTGTCGTCCGGCAGGCCCTCGGGGTGCACCTTGGTGATCGCGCCCGACAGCATCGCGCCGACCGAGCGGTTCACGTTGCGCGCGACTTCCATGAACTGGACCTTCTCGCCCTTCTCGATGGCGGCCTTGCTCTTGGCGATCAGCACGTTGTCGAGCGCCTTCTCCAGGCCGTGGTCCTGCTCGGCCACATGCAGGCGCGGCACGTCGGCCGGCACCGCCGGCTGCGCGAACAGGCGGCTGAAGTCCAGGCCCTGGGCCTTCCAGTGCTGCAGGCCCTTGCGGGTGTCGAGCAGGTCGGAGCGGCCGATCAGGTCGTCGAACTTGCGGATGCCGAGCTGGGCCATGATCTGGCGCACTTCCTCGGCGATGAAGAAGAAGTAGTTGACGACATGCTCGGGCTTGCCGCTGAACTTCTTGCGCAGCTCGGGGTCCTGGGTGGCGACGCCGACCGGGCAGGTGTTCAGGTGGCACTTGCGCATCATGATGCAGCCCTCGACGACCAGCGGAGCGGTCGCGAAGCCGAACTCGTCAGCGCCCAGCAGCGCGCCGATCACGACGTCGCGGCCGGTCTTCATCTGGCCGTCGGCCTGGACGCGGACGCGGCCGCGCAGGCGGTTCAGCACCAGCGTCTGCTGGGTCTCGGCCAGGCCGATCTCCCACGGGCCGCCGGCATGCTTGATCGACGACAGCGGCGAGGCGCCGGTGCCGCCGTCATGGCCGGCGATCACGATGTGGTCGGCCTTGCACTTGGCCACGCCGGCGGCGATGGTGCCGACGCCGACTTCAGACACCAGCTTGACCGAGATGCTCGAGTGGGTCGAGACGTTCTTCAGGTCGTGGATCAGCTGCGCCAGGTCCTCGATCG